>WAQW01000001.1 GCA_015520045.1 Thermoplasmata archaeon
AGAGCTGCAATTATTCTGATTCAGGCTAGAAGCACCATTAACTTCTCTCTGGTCAGAGAGATAGGGAAAGAGTATCACTGGGGCATGTCTAATGCTCTTTTCTCCTATCTCGTTGTTTATAATAGCTCTGCCGATTACCTGTCTGTTATGTTCGGTAACGTAACACTTTCAACAGGCATGGGTATTCAAAGTGTTTTCGGCGGGCAACTCCTACACGCCTTTGAAGCTGTTATTCATGATGGTCAATCCAGTGCAGAGTTTTTGCGCTTCAAGCTGAATTTATTCTTGCCTGGGATGAGTCGATGGTAGAGCTTTCTGTAGAAATTCCAACCTACAACGAGGCCAACAACATTGGTAGGCTCATCGAGAACCTCGAAAACCTTGGGATCGACATGGAGATCATAGTTATTGACGATAACAGCCCCGATGGCACCGCTAGCATTGCTGAGAAACTGTCAGAGGAATATGGAAATATAAAGGTGCTCAGGCGCCCTGGAAAACTTGGACTCACCACAGCTATACATGATGGCATGAAAGTAGCCTCTGGGGAGTACATAGCCGTGATGGACGGGGATCTCCAGCATCCGCCTTCAGCTCTTCCACTCTTGCTCAGAAAGGCGCACGAGGGAAACGATCTGGTGATAGCATCACGGTACGTCAAGGCGGGTAAGGTCGAGCGATTCAGCCTATACCGAAGGATAGTTTCGAGAGCTGCCACATTCCTTGCCCATGCAATGCTCAGGGAAACCCGTAATATAAAGGATCCACTTTCCGGCTATTTCGTTTTCAGAAGAAGCGCCGTTTCACCTGATAGCATCAAGTCCGACGGATATAAGGTCCTTCTGGAGATCCTGGTAAAAGGGGGTAAAAAGCGAATTGCGGAGATACCTTATACGTTCAAACCCAGAGAAAGTGGAAGGAGCAAACTGGGGTTCCAGGAGAATTTAAAGTACCTCCGACTTCTTCTGATGCTTTCTGAATATAGGCCTCTAAAGTTTGTTGCAGTGGGAATGTCTGGAGTTCTTGTGAACGAGGGCTTGCTCTTTCTCTTTCACAACCTTTCTGCTTTTTCATCTGCATTGTCCAGTTTACCACTCTTTTATGCTGGATCTCTCGCAATAGAGCTCTCCATACTGTCCAATTTTACTCTTAACAATATGTGGACATTTTCTAAAGTCTCCAGAGGGCGCCTTATCCTGAAGGTTTTGAAGTACAACGCAGTTGCCGCCCCCGGTGCTATCATCAATCTTCTGACACTTTTAAACCTTGCCTTTCTTTTTCATTATCTCATAGCCAATCTGATAGGAATCGTACTGGCATTCATCGTCAACTATCTTGGGAGTGAGTTCTTCGTATGGGTAAAGAGATAAAACAATATGAGGAAAACGCCCCATCATATCTCCCAGCTGCGGGGAATAGTGGTATGCTAAGAGAAGCCTTCAGAAAAAACTTCAGGCGATTTATAAAATTTATTGTGGTCGGCGGAGGATCGTTTCTCTTCTCTGAACTGATTCTTTATGCAGGTACACGCGTTCATCATTTCATCCCTCTTATAGCTCTTGAGATAATTGCCATGGTCTCCTCGGTTGCCCTCGGGTTCATATTGAATGAGATGTGGACTGCAAGGAAGATCGGTTGGCATGGTGGTGGTATCTCCGGTTATTTTCTCAGATTTTTAATGTATGAGTTAATTTATGCTGCTGGGAATGTTCTATCCATAACAGTTCAACTCTATCTCAAATACTTTCATGGCATTCCAGTTGTAGCCGGGAATTTTCTTGGGGCAGCTGTTGCGACACCGGTTAACTACCTGCTGACCATGAAACTCGTCTGGAGATTGAAACTTCTAATCCAATGATTATTTTTCAACCCCGAAGGTGGGATCAAGACCGGTGATCCACTATGGTATATGGAATATTCAACCTTCTGGCTAGCTCACCATCGATGTCGTCTCTATCCCCAACCACAACCGACTCTGCAAGATCAATATTCAGGTCAGCCGCTGCATTCAGTATCAGTCCTGGCTCAGGTTTCCTGCAGCTGCATTTTTCTTCTGGACGGTGGGGACAATAATATATGGCATCTATGGGTACTCCGTGTTTGAGCAACCTATCCTTCAGCTCATCGTGAAACTTTTCCAGTTCCTCCACGGAAAAATAACCTCTGTTTATGCCGGACTGGTTGGTCACGATAACAACGAGATAACCCTTTCTTTTGTATTCTCTCATTAAGTTGATCGTGTCCTCGTACAGTGTGATCTGGGATGGGTCCCTGCAGTAGGGGCAGTCGTGATTAATGGTACCATCCCTGTCGATGAATAGCGCCTTATTCTTTTTTTCGTATGACATTTGTTGAGCCCTTCCCACCACAAGCGGGGCATTTTCCCCAACCGTAGAAAGTACTTAAACATGTGCTGCACACTTTAACCGTCTCATGGAATCTCCAGTACAGATACAGGGTGAGGGATCCACCTGCGGCAACCTCTAAGGCAAAGTACCTTTCCAGCAGTAGGAGAATTGCGTGTGACACGCTGTTGCTCACATGTGGAGGAATGATGTAGAGATTAACACTGGAACCATTGATGGTAACAATCTCATCAAGTTCATGGGTCGAAACCTGTGTTTTAATTCCTAATGAGTAGGTCCCGTTGGGCAGAAGCAGGTGAATTTCGTGTGATCTGAAGACAGTGGATCCGTTCTGAATAAGCAGTGTCCAGGTGGAGTTTGTATTGAGCCCTTCAATCACGATGGTCAGTTTGTATTTTATTTCTTGATATCTCACCACAACGTTATATCCGTGCCCGGCAATCGTGATCGTTGTGGGCGAAGACTTTAAGTGATACCCCTCCACGGGGAGAGCATTGAACTCATAGGTCCCGTTGGGCAGAAACAGATCTACATTCTTTCTTGCGATAGTGAAATTTTTGTGTGAAATCGTGAATGACCATTCAGTGCTGTTAGTAAGACCAACTTCTGAAACACCGATTCTGTAAACCGGTACAGTTCCGATTTCGATCTCTTTCTCTAGCACAGAGTACATGGGATTGATATGGGTGTTATTGCTGTATAAGATAAGAGATACAAGAAGAGAGCCGTTAATGCCAGCTAGGTGAAATGAAACATGCATTGTCTCATTTCTGTGGAGTGACACCATTTCCTTTCGCATTATGTGTTTACTGTTATGACTTAGGGTCACCATAAGAGTGCTGTTTACCGTCTGATTACCTTTATTCGCAAGGATTGCTGTTACATTGAGTATACCGTAATTCATCCAACCAGCGAGACCATGAAGTGATGGCAAGGCGTTCACGTACACCGGAACATTCCGGGTTAGGGTAATGTTTCTGCCGTTTACGGAGTAGTTTCGCACGTCAAGATGGAGAATGTACCTTGCATAGCCACTAAACATGGAACTGCCTGTTTTAAAATCAACGCTAACGTTTCTGGATCTATTCGCGCTTATATCCTGTATGGTTCCGTTAGAGAAGGCTCTGATGTTATTGCCACTTAGAGTTAAATTCCAATATATTGGGCCGGAATTGTGGAGCAGGGACGTTATTTTAAACTGAACCGTGTTTCTGGCATCCTCATATAGGGGATTTTTAGATAGAAACAGATGCAACAGAGGGAGTTTTAGCGGGAGATCTAATACTGTAGGTCCTCTACCGAAACTTGGGAAAGCGGGTAATGAGAAGTGAAAACTTCTATTATCTATAACTGCGACATAGTTCAGTGTCTGTATGGTTGAGTTATTGGAAATGAAAGACTCTGGGAGAAGGTTCTTGATTGATTTGTTAATATTGGTGTATTCAATCAGGCTGGAATTGAAAAGGGTGAGTTCATTCATCAACCTTCTCGAGAATGCATGCGAAAGGAGAACCCTCGATGCGTTCAGGTCAGAAGGATGGATTGACATGGTGTAGTTCTTCACAACATAGGGACCACTTCTTGGTTTGATACTAACACCAATGTATGTGTATACGGTGGAGTTCCCGTCAGTGATAAATGGATATGCAGTACCATTCCTGCCAGTAATTGTGCTCTCAGCAAAGTACATCGATGTTCCGTTAGAGAGGATAGCTTTATTGCTCTGTGGATTTCTAAGCCCTGCTAAATCGTTTGATGGTACACGGTTCAGAGATAGGATCGATCTGTAAATTATGGCAGTGGTATTTTCAAACAGGTAGTTGTAAGAATACAACCCATTCTCATCAACCACATCATCAGAGATAACATCGGCGCGTAAAGACCAGATTGTTGTATTTGATCCCCTATCGAAGGAGAGGTTAAGATATGCGGAAAACCTGGTGAGGAAGGTTTTTAGGTCAATAGATTCACCTGAGATATTGACCGAGAAAGTAGCATTCTTCTTTATATAGACAGAACCTGTATTTTTTGCTTCCCATTGAAATATCGTCACGTTGCCTATGAGGAGATTCAGCGTATTGGTTTTGAAGGGATTGTTTCCGGAGTAGGTCACGTTGACGATTATTCTTGAAACCTGTACATTACTAGGAGAGAGAGGTTTGATATTAAGATGAATTAAACCAGTGCTGCTTATGGGGTCCCCGGAGTAATTCAGGAAAGCCGCTTCGAAGGATTTCCGGCCCGGGCTGCTATAAAGACCCCCGGCGGATGAATTGACCATAAGGAATTTTGAATCTTTTAGAATGATTCTCATACCACTCCTGGCACTTTCTTTGTCAGGAAAGGCGTCCAGATTTGAGTTTACCATATAAACTGCTGAATTCATTCCGATTATTTCACCGCTGGCAGTTATGCTGGAGTTCCTCAAGATCAACGATGCGCTCTGATTTCCATCATTTCCAAGAAGAATGATGTGAAGTGATGCGTTCTCGCCTTCAGGTGCAACAATGGAGGAGTTTTCAATTATGAACTTACCATATACTGTTATAACAACAACGTAACCGGGGAGAACGCTTGCATCCAGATCTTTAAAGGTAAGGGTGGAATTTTCGTTCACGGTTATATTCTGATAGAGGGCCATAGATTGATTCTGATCGGTTCCGATAGGAGAGGATAGCATTACCGGATGAATAGGTGAATTGCTCACCATTTCCTGAGGTAGTGAAGATGCTGCAAGGACCAGGGTGATGAACACTGTTATCAGGATGCTTATGGATTTCATACCACCTAAATACAGTTGGATATTTTAAAATACCATTAATGGTATTATAACGGAATAGGATTTGTGGATTGTCTGGTGTACAGTCAGGTAAACACAGAGAAGCTAAAGAGGCTGAAAGGTGATACACGGAAAGTTTTTCAGGATAGACACCGTTGTTTAACGGATAATCAGATAATAACGAGTTAAAGCAGATCGACGTTCACAAATTTTGAAAGTGTTCGCCATAAACTATTAAATCTTGAGAGGTACTCAACATCCTCTCTTCTGAGCCTTAGAGATGGTTTGTGTGAGAAACCCTCCAGCCTCTTGTAATCAGTGAGAATAACGGAAGATAGCAGAGAATCCATAACTATGTTGTAGTTGCTTCTCGTGTCAGCAGACCTTTTCCTTCTGAAAAGTGAACTTCCATAAGTGAGGAGGGAGAGGATCAACCTCGGAAGGCTTTTTTTCTGTACTATTGTTGAAAATATTCTGAGATCGCGGAGTGAATAATTGTAAGCGATTAGCTGATCTCTTTGTCTCCGAAGATAGCTTACTAATGTTCTGGGCTTCCAGGGAATGTATCCATCATTCAACAGGTCGGGCAAACTGGCCGGTAAATCAACGTACTCTCCGGGAGGGTTAAATACTATGAGATTCGTTATCTTGGAAGCCCTACTGAGGAGATCAATGTCCTCACCGGCGTAGAGAAATCTCCAGTATCCAATGCGCCGTAGAATATATGACGGCACCATCAGGATTGAAGAAACCAAGACAATGTTTTCATCCATCTCCAGGTATGAATGTATGAGGTCTGCATATGGAAGAGGGTATTCTTTACCGGGATCAAACATAGCAAGAACTCTTCCGCCTCCAAGAATAGCCGCTTTTACCTTCCATTCTCCATTGGATGTGCCAAGATTGGGAAGATAAACGATTTCCCTGCCTATGTAAGCTTCCAGATCTTTGCTTTCGCCCTGTACAGGGGGTGGTGTGATAATTTTGAAAGGAATCCCCGTTTCATTCCCAATATCGATGATGCTCTTAATGGACTCAGAATGAACTGGGGATTTGCTTATATCCGCTATAAACGTTATTGTGGATGGCTTTCTTATAACAACTTTGAGATGGTTACTGTACCACCTCATCTCTAGGTTGCTCATATCAACACAATTAAGATAAAATCGTAATTAAACGTTTTCCATATATCCCAGAACATATCGAGAAGGGATGCCTTCCGGCTGGAGCCAGAAGGCCTCAGCATATTGAGGATAAGAATAAAAAACATCGCCAATGGGTATTTGCATTCGGGCACTTTCCAGATAAAACACATTTAGCAGGGAGTTTCTGGCATGCCAGTGAAGGGTAGTGGGACTGTTAACTTGCCTGGGATGTAGAACTTCGGCGATATCGTTAAGAAGCAGAACCGGAGGTATGGGACCGTTGAGATTTGAACTCAAGTTACCAGCACCCCAAGCTGGTAGGATACCAAGCTACCCCACGGTCCCGCGATACTTTACGAGAATGGTAAGATCTCGTCAATGAGGTCAGCGTGGGAGAGTATCATGCGTCTGCAGCAGTACCTATCTACACCAAGATCATCAAATGCCTTTCTGACATCCTCACTAGTGGGATTTTTGCCACTTTTCTTTATTTTATCCATTTTCTCCTTGAATTTAACGTAATCTGAGGCTATTACCCTACCACAGCTGAAACATCTAACCGGTATTATCACTCACATCACCTGTACGATTTTTGCCTCTTGGCTCTGGCACCTCTTCCTTGAGGTTTCTTTGGCAATTTGATGCGGACATCACTTACGAGCATTGTTCTATCGTACTTTCTATATGAGTCCTCTAATATCTCTGCCTGCTCAGGCTTGCTGTGTTTAAGAAACTCGATGATGCTTTTGGCGATTGCTGTACGGGCTGCGTCTGCCTGCCCACTCACCCCTCCACCTTTAACAGTTACCTTTATATCGATGCCGCTAACAGCCTCAGAAGCCATTAAAACAGGTTCGAGCATCTTCTGTTTGAGAATCTCAATGGGATAAAACTCAATAGGATATCCGTTGATTGTTATCCTGCCGGAGCCCTCTCGCGCAGTAGCCCTGGCCACAGCAGTCTTTCTTTTCCCTGAAGTCTGAACTATAGTTTTCATTCCTTCACCCTAGCTCCAAGATGTTTGGATACATCTCCCAAGCTTATGTAGCCTGAGGTTCTCTGGTTCACCGCTTTATCGATTTTGGCAAATTTTTTATCTCTGAGCTCCATCGGAATTGACGGATAAACTTTGCATCTTTTGAGGGCATCTTTGCCTCTTGCCTTCTTCTTAGGTAGCATGTCTCCAATACTTCTCCTGAGAATCGCACTTGGTGTTCTTGGATAGTACGGTCCCTTTCTAACACTACCTATGTCTCTTCGAGCAAGAAACTGCCTAATGATATAGTTGGATTTTCCTGTTATAACTGCCTTTGATGCATTTACAATCACAACTTCCTCACCCTCGAGAAGCATCTTGGCTACATAGGAGGACAATCTTCCGTAAACGGCATTATCAGCATCAATATACAACATGTTAGCTACCTCACAATTCGGATGTTAGTTCCTTTTGGGTTCTCCCTTGAAAGATCCTCAATAGACTTGAATTCTGAGCCAGATTCCTTTATCTTATTGAGGGCGCTACTCGATATCCTGAGTGCTGAAATGGTTATTTTTTTAGTTAATTCACCAGCACCTAAAACTGCACCGGGAACGACGATCACATCACCATTACTGGTAAGAGAATCAATCTTGCTCAGATTTGTGGAGGCGTACCTCCGCCTCCCTCCAACTAGTCTCTTGGCTATGTCTCTCCAAAAGGCGGAAGAGTTTTCTCTGGAAACTTGAAGGAGCATTTCTATTGTCTCCTTAAGGTTCTCACTTTTCTTTCGTTTAGTTTCTACAGACATCCTTGTTCACCATATGCTTCTTACATTCTTTAAATTATCTTGAGATGACCTTTTGTGGTGATGCCGAGAATGCCTGATTAATATATATTTCTATCGTACCCGCGCTTGTAATCTCCCGAGAAAAGTTCCTATATATGCCCAGATTTGTTTCATTCGTGAACTACCTCTCTGGATTGAAGCTCAATGTTTCGGTAATAAAGGATCATCAGACAGAAGGAGAAAAGTGTATCAGGCAGTGAGATTGCATATTCCGTGCGCATATCCGTGAGGTATGCCCCCGGAATG
>WAQW01000002.1 GCA_015520045.1 Thermoplasmata archaeon
ATCAGCGGAGAGAATGATGGAAATACCGGATAAAAGTATACACCTAATGGTCACTTCCCCTCCGTATAATGTTGGAAAACTGTATGATAAGGACATGTCTTTAGATGAATACAGGTCTTTCCTGTTATCCGTGTGGAAAGAAACTTACAGAGTGCTAGTTCCGGGTGGTAGAATCTGCGTAAACATTGCGAACCTGGGTCGAAAACCATACATCCCGTTGCACACATTTATAATAGAAGACTTACTCAACCTGGGCTTTTTAATGAGAGGAGAGGTTATTTGGGATAAGGGGGCTACGGCCACTTCATCCGTTGCCTGGGGAACGTATCTCTCAGCCAAGAATCCAGTTCTCAGGAATTCCCATGAATATATACTGATCTTTTCGAAAGATACTTTCACCCGTGGTATCAAGGATAAAATGAAATCAACACTGACGAAAGATGGGTTCTTAGAGCTTACTAAAAGTGTTTGGACATTTAATGCAGAATCTGCAAATAAAGTGGGTCACCCTGCTCCTTTTCCCGTGGAACTACCAGCCAGGTGCATAAAACTGTATACGTTTGAAGGGGAGATAGTACTCGATCCCTTCATGGGTAGTGGGACAACTGCGGTCGCAGCGCTTGAATTGAACCGCCATTTCATCGGTTACGATGTTAATGAAGAATACATCAGGATAGCAGAGAAGCGAATCAGGGAGGTTATGGAAATAAGGAAGCAACAAACATTGCCAAAAACATGATGATTAAGGAGCTGCAGCGAATTGTTGATGGCGGTTTAGCTCAAACTCATCCCCATCTATTCTTTTGATTTCCATGTCGTATTCTTTTTTGAAGGGTCCTCCATTCGCATTGTTCATCCAGAGAGATGGGATCTTCGAAAGTCCTGAAGTATGCGTGTCGCTAACACTTTTTATTCGCGCACATATTCTCCGCTGCGGAATGCAATTTGAGGGAATTTTTACCGTACCATCTGGCAGCACTTGGTGAGGGATAAAAACAAAAAATCAACTCAAAAAAGGCTGGTTCCTTAACACAGCACAGATTATCAGAATGGAAAATGTCCATAAGGATCTGTCTATGTTGGGGCGCATAAGGATACAAGCACAGGGAGATGAAGGGATACGATAAGTAGAAGCAAGAAACGAGTAGGTTTATGCAATATGAGCAGAGAGAAGAGCCGTATCGCAGTCACGGGATATCGTCGAGCCATTCAGACAAGGGGGCAAAAGATGGATCCCGTATTTATGGCTGCACTACAATATCTTTCTGGCAAAACTGAAACTGCACAGGAACTTGATTTTAAAGCGCTAATAAATCAATAAAGCTAAACATCTCTAATGAATAGAAAGGTCTGATATCCAGTTCCAAAAATTGTAGCTGTGTATTCTGGTTAACGTTGAACTCTTACTCACATTTTCGAGGTCTCTATCGGCATAGCAACCAACCGGAGATCACGGGGAGATAGGACAATAGTGTGATTTATCTCTGAAAGACACATAAAGAAAAGGGGAGAATGAAAGGATCTGATTGATGACCTTAAGTGCAGAGGGAGGGATTTGAACCCTCGTATCCCTACGGAACCAGACCCTCAATCTGGCGCCTTTGACCAATCTCGACAACCTCTGCTCGCTGAACCCAATAGAGAAAGATTATTTTAATTTGTGTCTGTCTGTCCAGCCGATCAGGATCCCCTCCCCCCTCAAACGTTTATGAGATCAGGATCGGAGGGAAAAATGAATATCCTTATCGCTTGAAAAATTTCTACCTTCTCCGGTGATATCAAGCGTTACCGCACGATTCCTCGACCCATTTTCTATACGCATCCGTTGATCCGGCGTCAATAATGAGGATTTCAGGGAGCTCGTATTTATGCAGGTCTTTCAACCTTTCAATCATGGGATCCAGCGTTTTCTCACCAGTCTTGCAGACGAGCATAACCTCCTTCTCTTTCACCACCGATCCTTCCCATCTGTACACAGACAGAACATCCTTCACGATACTGACGCAGGCAGCAAGTTTTTCCTCCACAAGCAAAGATGCGATCTCAGCTGCCACTTTCTCATCGTCAAGGGTGGTTAGGACAATTTTAACCATGATAGGTCAACACTCTGGCCAGTATAATTTTTTACAAATAATACCAGACCAGCGATTTGTCCTCGTAAAATGCGATGCTAGAACTGTACCCCAGAAATCCGCAGGAGCGAAGTGGCTCACAGACTGGCGAAAAGCCGTTCAGGTCTTTTCTCAGTTTATCTCTCTTTCAGAAATGGCTGAAACCAGGGGAGAGGATTGGTGCTGATCCCCGGATAGAGTGTTGAAAGACCTATATGTTTGAGGATATCATTGGCCAATGATTGTGTGAACTTGGCCAGCATAAGATTGCTGAGGCCAGGAAGGTTATCCTCTGCAACCGCCTGAATGAAATCTGTCTCTATGTTTACGACGTCCCGCACAAGCACTGTTATTGAATTGTTGAACTCTGGAGTTACAAGCTCAGGGTTTTCTTTCGTAAGCTCATTGTACATCGATGTGAGGAAGCTTACATTGAGAGAAATGTCGTTGTTCATCTTCCGGAATATTCTGGCCGTTCCAACCATTTTTCCTTTTCGAGCCATCGCGTAGATCAGGCTGTAATCTGAGTACATAACAGTTTTCTCCATCAGCAGTGAGAGAACGATGTTTCTCAGGAAATTTCCGTTTGTCGGTTTATTGTTAAATTCAATGAACTTGAGGTTCATCTCAGAATTCCTGGTCCGCAGTTCGTTGTTAGTCCTCCACAGCTCGTAGACCATCTCAGCATCACCATCGCTGAAAATCCCCTTGTATATGTTGGAATATATGTATGTGTGGTAAGCATGGACCCCAATCATCGATGACATAGCAAGAGAAATCTCTGGGGCTGTGATATATGGCAGCAAAATCTGGTAGTTCGAAAACAGAAGGCTTTCATTCAGGTTGACTGAACACAGGATCTTCTCAACAATTTTTTTCTCAAGCTCCGTGATAGATCCAAAGGTTTGCTTATCCTTTGAGAGGTTGTAATCAACAGCTGTGCTGGTCCTGGCGGCTATCTGATTGTAGAAATCAACAGCGAATGGATATTTTATGGGGATGAACTTCATAACATTGGAGTGGTTCCCTCCCACTATTTTCCTCTGGCTAACAAATTTACTCGCATTGTGATTTATAAGGACGCTCATTTTCATCTCGTTATCATATTGCTGGGTTTTATCTCCTTTAATCATATCTTTTCCTCCGGTGACTGGCTTTCTTAATCACTTTAGGTATCAACTATACTATACCAATGTACAATCTATATTAATATTTTCTAGTACAACATTCGGAATAATTATTCCTTTCAATCTAAAATTCAATTTTTACTAATATCTCTGGAACATGATAGAAGGAGAAGAGGATCAAACAATCCTTCCTCATGGTGTTGAACGGCCTCCCCACTTAACTGAGGCTTTCATATGCTGTTTCGCAGAGGTTTACATGGCTCAGGATGCTACACAAAGGAGATAAGAGGAACTGACCCATTGAAGGAGGTAAGGGAATCCTTCGAATGATTCGCAATGAAATGGAAAAATAATAGGTTTGCAGCAAAAGTAGCTCAGAGATATAATAATATCCACCGCTCGGTATCTGCATCAAACCGGTGATATAGGTTATGATTCAATAAAAATGTTAAAAGACTGACAGTTTTACTGAAGGGGAAATTAAAAAATGGTCTTTTTTATCGCACCCTCCACTTTCTTCTTAAGCTCTTCATCGATCTCCTGGATATTATGCACATTCTTTGCATGATCCACAATCTTTGGAAAGAGCTCTTCCATGGTCTTAGCTGATGTTTCAAACCCACAATTCATTCCAATATCCGAGCACTTAAACCTGTACTTTGCCATGTTTATCACTCTCCTATCTTTTGGTCTATATATATTTTTTTACCCTGCCATTCTGGCAACTTGGCTTAACAGGAAGAATTTCGATCATTCCAGCAGATAGACGAGATATCATGACAGGAGAGTTACTTTTTCATCAAAGCATCCTTGAACTTTTCCTTGAATGGGCCCACCGCCTTTAAGTACAGTCTCTGAGCCTCCCCCTCCATGATGTTGAGCTTCGCGATTTCGTTCTCCACAACATCCGGTTCATCAAGAGACCTGAGATTTATCAGAATGTTGTACGAGGCACTTCTGAAAGTTGCCATGGCAAATTCGGCTGAGCAGGCTGCATCTGAGACTGCATTTTTATTTCCCCTCTCCACAAGCTCACCGGCGAGTTCCAGCACAGAGATAGCTGTTGATGCCATCTTCCACGGGGGTTCCAGCGCCTTCAGGGTAGCTGATTTCATCTTATCCGCCCTTACACGCCTCTCCTCCTCCGTGTTCTTCGGGAGTTTCCAGGTCGCAGAAATCTCATTGAATGCCTCTTCGTCTTCGCGTGACAGCGAGAGGAACTTCTCCTGAATTTTAGAAAGCTCTTCAACGGCTTTTTCCATGAACTCTTTCTGGTCCGCGTACTTCTTTCTCCCAAGGGTGAGATTGGCAACCATTTTGGAGAGGGCGGATGATATGCTTCCAACAATGGCGCTGGCCGATCCGCCTCCCGGAACCGGTGTTCCACTACCCAGTTTATCGAGGAATGTCTCAATATCCATACCTATCGTATGGATATATCCTTATGCGTTAATATTTTATTTGTGGGATTGCTATTCTACACCTCATTTTCAGAGGATAGCAGGTTCATCTCAAGAATCTGGCTCTTTGTGAACCCCTCAAGTCCTATGTAGTACTCGAAAGATCTCAGCATGGCATCCAGGGGTATGAGACCGACAATCTCCGACCCGGTTATACTGACGCCGAACCTCCTGGCTTCTATTCTGATCATTTCGAAAACTCTGTAAATGGGTGTTTTCTTGAAATTGGTGAGGTTCATGGAGATCTGAACCTGGTTCCTTTCACTGATAAAGAATGGAAGGGCCTTAACGTATGTCAGCCCCCCACTTCTGCCTCTTACGGCCCTCACGATCTTTTTACCTATTTCCATGTTATCGGTGTTGAGATAGACATTGTACGCGATGAGGTAATCTCTGGAACCTATGATTGTTGCGCCAGCACTTCCAATACTCCTGGGACCAAAGTCTGGCGTCCACCTATCCTCGGTTATGCTGTCCTTCAGCTGCTCATACTGAAAGTTCTTGTTTCTGATCTTTTCAAGTGCCTTCCTTTCAGGCCTGTTTGCAGCCTCCCCGTAAAGATAGACGGGAATGTTGAGCTGTGAACCGACCCTTTCGCCCAGCTCCCTGGCGAGAACGCTGCAGTCCTCGAGGCTGCACCCTGAAACTGGAACAAAAGGAACAACATCTGTGGCACCAAATCGGGGGTGCTCACCCCTGTGCTTATTCATATCGATGAGTTTTGAGGCGGTTTCTATTCCCCTGAAAGCAGCCTCAACAGCATGATCATACTCAACTATGAATGTAACAACACTTCTGTTATGGTCATAATCCATCTCACGGTTCAATATCTTTACAGATGGAACCGAAGAGATGCTGGAGATTATACTGTCCAGAACATCCTCATCACGTCCGTTGCTGAAATTTGGAACGCACTCGACGATCTTCATAGCGAGGTTAATGGCTTGAGAGAATATCAAAGTTCACACCTCGTTGCCTATGATTTAAGAATTCACAGCGAGAAGTGAAAATTCAAACAGTTCAGGAAAGTGAATGTCGGTCTAAATCAGGCCTCCCAGGGCAAGAAGATTCAGGAACAAAGGCAGAAACCTGACAGGAGGAGAAAATGAACTAAACCACGAGGAAATGTTTGACAGATATCGTTTCGTTGGAAAAGCAACTGCGTTTCAGATGGCCTCTATATATGAGGTTCCGCGTATCTTGTTTCGGTCGATAACCATACCCTTTGGTGTTAGAATTATCATATTCTTGAAGGCTGCCACATCTCCACCCTGGTCCTTCGCTATGGCAAGAGCCTCCCCATTTATTCTCCTCATGAGGGAATCATCATTTTCTATTCTTGAGCAATCGAGGATTATGATATTTCCGCTGTATATGAGATCTGAAATTGGAAGCATATCTTCATAGCTGTAGATCTCGGCAACCTTCACACTTCCCTTCACGGCACTGCTGTCATACGTATTAAGTTTAACATCATAGAGATCTATGAATTTTCTTGCCCCACCCTTCTTCGATGATTTCTGCCTGCTTTTCTTCTTAGAGAAAATCGACATATGATTATCTATGCAATTTATAAATATAAATGTTTCGATTTTGTCTGATATTGGTTTGAATAGAACTGAAATGGCCGTCTCAGGGATTCACCCGCTTGATGAAAAGCCTGAAGAGATTTGAAAATCCATCCTTCCAGGTGTTCAATTTTGGTTTGGTCACCCTGACACCATAACGAATGGGGACCTCTATGATGAGTCCGTGTTTTGCGGCTTCAACCTTTATCTCCTCTGAAAAAGACATCCCTTCGCTGAGCCCGTGTATTTTCCTGAGAAGAGATGATTTGAAGATCCACATTCCACTCTGTGAATCCTTCACGGACACACCGAAAAGAATTCTTATGGCTATGTTCAGAATGCTGTTCCCTATGAAGTGGAGCCGGGTGTAGTTGTGCTCGGTTCTAAGGGTCATCCTGTCGCAGGATATGAAATCAACATCTTCCTTGATCAGGAGATCGATGAGAGCTGGAACAACGTCAACCGGATACGTACCGTCACCATCCATGCAGACTATCACATCACCGGTTGCCCTTGAAAGGCCTGTAAGGTACGCTCGTCCATAGCCTCTCCTTGGCTCCTCTATAACAATGGCTCCAAGAGATGAGCTGATTTCTCTGGTTTTGTCCGTGGAATTCGTGTCGACCACAATTATCTCAATTCCAGGTATTTTCTTGAGGCCCCTTATGACGTCCCCAATAGTCTTTTCCTCATTGATGGTAGGAATTATCGCAGAGACCCTTACACTCTCGAACACATCCACCTAATGTATTTTGTTTATAATTAAACTATCTCAGTGAGGCAGAGGATGTATTGTTCAACTTGAGATGGAGGCAGGTGGTAATAGGCAAACCCTTTATAATGAACTCTGACCTCAAATTAAGTGCCCGGGCAGAACCGGCAAAGGCGGGATAGTATGGAAAAATCTAATAAAATCCAGGATACAGTTATCAGAACACAGTGGATGCATGAGAATCAACCCCTGAGAAAGGTCTCCTAAGGTGGAACTCTCAAGAGGAGTTTAGAGGTACCATTCTATGAAGCAGGAACCTCCCATCCTTCATGATGGAAAGGATGTCAGCCATTCTTCCGGGAGGAAGATTTCGACTCAATGGGTAGAGATCTCAGGAGACATAAGTAATGGAAGATGGCCCTCCCTCTCTTACTACCTTGTACACGGTATCTGCTGCCTGGGTTATTTCATCATGGTGCGTTACCACTATCAGCTGCGGGACCACACTCTGATCCCTTAGAGCGCTCTGTAGAATACTCTTGAGCTGATTTCTTCTGTCTGAATCGAGGTTCGTTGTCGGCTCATCCATTATGATGACGTTCATGCGATCCGTAATGTAGCGGGCAACCGAAAGCCGGAGAGCTATAGCAATCGCTGTCTTCTCTCCGCCGCTCAGAGACTGGAGGGGTTCCTGAGCGCCATCCACGGTAACGATCACATCGAAGTCCTGATTCACACGCACATCGTCTATATTCAAACCGAATTCTGAAACGAGGTTTCTGGTCTTCAGGGTTATGGCCTCCGAGGACTCTTCCCGGATATACTTCTGTATTCCGTCCTTTTCAAGAGAATTTCTTATTTCTTCAAGGATCTTTTTACCTTCCTGTATCTTCTGGTATTTTGTGAACCTCTCCTCCATGGCCCTCAGCTCACCCTTCAGCTCTCGTAGATTATCATCAAGCTGGGCGCTTCTGCCCTTCAGTGCCGATATCGACGCGTTCTTTTCCTCTAGCTGGTTTTTTAGCTTTCTCTGCTCATCAGTTGCACGTTTGAGATCCATCTCAACCTTGTCAAACTCAATGACCTCTTTTTCTATGGTGGATATCTCATTTTCAAGGGAATTCTGTTTCCAACTATTCTCCTCAAGTTTTCTATCGATATCTACACTTAGCTGAATCTGGGGCTCGAGCTTTCTCTTCTCCTCTGTCATTGCGCTGATCCTCGACAGAGCAGCTGAGACATCATTGGGATCTATCTTCAGATCACTTAGCAGTGATTTCAACCCACCTTTAAGCTCGTTTTTTCTGGCCCTTAACTGCGACAGTATCTCCTCAGGTCTCTTCGATTCCAGTTCGTGTATGCTACCTATTATTGAGACGTACTCCGCATGAGGCTTCTCAAGCCTGGATACTGCATTCTGTAGCTCCCTCAACCTTTGTACCTGCTCCCTGGCTCTTGTGTATTCATCTTTCAGGGATTCTAGCTGTATGGTGAGATCTTTAATCTCGCTGGAAACTTTCTCACGATCGTTCCGTATCTGAACCAATCTATTCACAGAATCAGATCGCAGGATGTTTAGCTTGTCCTGAATACTTTTCCTCCTCTGTTCGTAATCCCTGATCCGCTTCTCCACCTCTCCTTTCTTCAGAGATATTTCTTCCATCTCAGTGGAATAATCGTTGGTGATCCTCTTCAGGTGCTCATCCGTAAGGGGAGATCCGCATACAGGGCATATCTTCCGCCCTTCCACCATCTCCAATTTTTTCCTTGCATCTCTGGCCCTCCTTTCCAGATTTTTTATTTCCATCTGATCCGATCCGAGATCTTTTGAGATCTGATTGAGCTCTGCCTGAAGGGACTCAGCTTTCCTTCTGATCTCGTCTTCGGGAAGATCTGAGATTTCGAGCGGGAGACCCGTTGTTAGCGATGCGAGCTTTTTGTGAAGAGCCTCCAGATGCCTCTCATTCTCATCGAGTTTGGAACTCACGAAATCATATTTTCTTATGATATTCTCGCGTTCCTCTGTACCTTTCTGCATTTCTAAGATGTGATTCTGCACCTCTGTGTACCTGGCCTCCTCTTTGCTTAGGGCATCAGCCCGTTGCCGCTTTTCATTGAGACGGATGATGTCTCTCTCAAGCTCAGCTATCTTATCATCGACGTTTTTCATGTTGTCGATGGTTCGCCTCACCTCAGTGAGTCTGTCACGTTCCCTGTAGAGGGGATCCTCAGTTATTCTTTTGTATTTTTCCTGAACCTCTGAGTACTTCGATCGCTCCTCAAGGAGACTTTCCCTCTCCTTTTTCAAATCTTCAAGGCTCGCCTTTTTGCTTTCGAGGTCATTCTTCTTCTGTTCGATAAGGGTATAGCGTCTGATCAGATTTCTGGCATTTTCTTCCGCTTTTGCATATTCTTCGTTCAGTTTTCTGAGTTCCCCTTCATATCTCTCTATCTTCTCACTATTCTCCCTGAGCTCTCTTTCTCTGGTTTTGATGACCTCCTTTTTCTGCTCAATATCGTCGGGATGCACAACGAATCTCTGCCCATCCTCCACGAGATCCTTTATGAGGCCCTTCAGGGCATCCGCCTTTCTCTTCAGGGGATCAATGCCTATTATCTCACTGAAGAGGCTCTTCCTCTGGGAAGGATCTTCCGCAACGATCCTGGCCACTTCACCCTGCTCAACAAAGACAGAACTGGTGAAGAGCTCCCTGTTCATCTTGAAGAGTGATTCCACATATGAATTGACTGCCTTAATGCCCTGAGCTACCGGCGATGAACCCCGCCTTATCTCAGCCTCCTCCCCGCGAATATGTTTTTTCTGCCCCTGCTGAGGAGTGAAACTTATGCTCCTAAAAATTTCGAATTCGTCATCATTTACCCTGAAAAAGAGATGAACGCTGAAAGATGTTCTTCCATGTCTGACAAGATCGGTCAGATTTCCTCGGGAGGATTTCCCAAAAAGGGCAAATTTTATTCCATCTAGAATGCTGGATTTTCCAGCGCCTGTCTTTCCGATGATCACGTTTATTCCATGGCTAAACTCTATCTCCGAATGTTCGTGAGAAAGGAAATTATCAAGGATCAGTTTCGTTATGATCATATGTCCACCATGAAATCAAGACCCAGCTCTTTGAGTATCATCCTGTACGCCTCGCCTGAATCCTCGGCATCGAGGGAGTTTATAACCTTCATTGTCAGATCTGCCTTCTCCTCAGAGTCAAAGTACCTTACAAGGTAATCACGAATATCACTGGTCATCTTGCTCTGCACGTACGATTTAGTAGCCTTACTCTCCTTTTCAAATCTAACAGGTTTTCTGATTGTCAGGTTATCGATGCGCTTCACCTGTTTCACAATATCATCATAATTTGCTTCGCCCACGATTGTGAGGGTTACTATGGGCTTTTTACCGTTGGAGCGCTTCTTATCAGCGATTGCACCGAGAATCTTAAGGTAGTCGTCCTGTGTCGATTTCACATCATATTGATACCTCACGCTGTTGAGCCTTCTTCTTGAGAACTCAACATCTCCCCTTGTTATGCTCACTATGTTAACGCCCTTTCCATTCTCAAGGAATTTAGGAATCTCTCTCGTGCTGAGCAGATCCGTGGAACCGGCATATGAGAAGGATGTAATCTCTCTCTTCAAAAGAAAATCATGAATATGGCCAAATGCAAGATAGGAAAAATCTCCTGGTAGTTCCCTTCGGTCGCCCTCACACTCATCTTTGAAGGGGAAGTATGGATAGATTGCCTGATGTGAAATGAGTATGGAAGATCTGTATTTTTTCGCCTCATTTTCCGCGATCTCGTAGTTTGGCAGTAACTCCTTAGCTCTCAAGCCCTTCATGTTTGAAATACCGGCAAGTAGGACCTTCTCTCCATCGAAATCGAGCTCCCTGGACTGATACCCATCAGCACCAAGTAGATGAACACCGAGGAAATCAAAGATCCTGGCTGAAGGAAGATCTGATCTCTTTGGTCTGTCATGATCGCCCAGTACCGTGTAAAATTGAATGTTCCTCGAGCCGAGCTTCAGAAGGGCGTTTCTGAACTCGGTCAGAGCCCTGTTTGAAGGCGACCACGAATCGAAAAGGTCACCCGAGTGTACAACAAGATCTACCCTCTCCTCCATGGCGATGTCAATGGCCTCTCTGAATGATTCGTAGATGTCCTCCTCTCTCTCTTCCATGGAATACTCTCTCGCTCCGAGATGAGTGTCTGAAAAGTGCATTATTTTAACCATTTATACGCCCTCCATGAGATCGGATATGTGTTTTCGATTATCTTCAACGTTATATTTCTTATCCCTTTCTTCTCTTGACCTTTCCAGCTCACCTACCAGATCAATATCCCCTCCACCTTCCATGGTTTCCCTGAGCCGTACCTTTATTATGCAGGGCGTTTTGGTAAACTCTCCAGTGATAATGGCCTCCCCGACGTTGAGAGAGGGAAGATCCCGGATAATATTCTCACTGATGCGCTCTCCACTATCAAGGACCGCTTTCTGGTCCAGGGGATTTGTGATTCTCATGATGATACTGGAATTGCACTGACTGAGAACATCCGGGTCGATCTTTCCCGGTCTCTGTGTGATCACGATCAGAAACATTCCAAATTTACGCCCTTCTGATGCTATCTTCTTTATCAGGGACGATATGGGCCATCTGCTGTTGGGCGGAACGAAAATGTGTGCCTCTTCAACCACAAGAAAAACAGGGGGAGTGAATTCCGAGGTGGTTTTTGCTTCAAAAACCGTGCTTGTCACCCTGTAGGCAAAATAATTGGCGAGATACTGGTCCACACCGGACAGGTCGAGAACAGTGAGTTGTCCGGGAGAGAGAAATTCGCTGAGAGGGGTTGACTGGGATCCGAACATGTCCTTTATTCTGGTAAGAAGCCTGATCCTGCCCACTATCTTTGAGCGATCATCAGCTTCAAGTTCGTCCACCGAAGAGAGAAAGGATGATAGATTGGCGCGTGAACCCGGTTTCGAAAGCATTTCATCAACTATTCTTCTCAGGTTGGTCCAGCTCTCCTTGATGTCCATTATCTCACAGAGATCATCGGCCTCAAGATCGGTAAATCTTATCGTGAAATCGTTTACAACACCAACACTATCACCAGTATATCGGCCGGTGCTGAAGGGTGTTCTGAATATCTTAACGTAATCAGAAAAGTGCGTTCCGTCCCTCTTCTTTCGCATGAGAGCGTAATCCGCGTGGGGATCGAGAACGATGATCGAAGCACCCTTTTTTAGAAGCTCCTCAATTATGACTGCAGCCGAATTGCTTTTTCCAGCTCCGGTCTGCGCAAGGATGGAAAGATGCCTCCTGAGACCATTGATGTTCACCATTACGGGCACATCTTCCCTGTCAACAAGATCACCTAAGTGAAGTCCGATCTCACCGGAGAAACCGAACAGTGATCTGAGTTCAGTGTCTGATGACCTGAAAACCGGGGTACCGGGCCTTATTAATCTCCTGGATAGCTCTATTTCACCATATCTGATGATCCCAAGGGTTCTGGCGTGGCACACAGAAACCTCATCGTAAATTCTGTTATCCACGTATTTCTTGGTGCTCTCATAACCGATGCCTTCATTGAGCAGATCGCTTCTTGAGATTATTCTATCAATTCTTCCTATAACCCTTCCATCTTCAGTGTCCAGGGAAACGTACTCCCATTTTTTCAGTGAGATGGTGGATGGAACGGCAAACTGAAACGAATCGGATGTGTTCTCACCCACCACGTAACCTATCTCAGATCCTTGTTCTGGCACGCCTTTCACCCCTTGTTTCATAGAATTCAACCCCTATCTGCCTCTCGAACTCTTTCATGTAGATGTTTTCAATCTCACTTCGCCTGAGCTTCACGGCGTTATCAACATCAGCAAGCCAGAGATTATAAACTTTATATCCTGCGTATCCGTAAAAGATCATGTTGATGATGTCGGGAGGTATTTCTTTAACATCCGCGTGCTGAACAAGATCAACCTTCAGAGGAATATCACGGACATCAGGCAAAACGTGCAGTGTTGAGATCTTAAATGTGAAGTCTGTTGTCGGTATCGTGTAATCCCTGGTCACCGGGTTTGTGTAACCTCTCGAATTCGCGATGGACTTCACAAGGAGATGATCCGTCACCTCTCTGTGTGTATCATCATAGATGCTATATCGCTCAGAAAGAAACCTCCGGAATATGGATGTTTCGGAACTCTTTGCTATGAATATCAGAGGTACTTCCGTGTCGAGGGAGAGTTCGATAAGATTTTTTAGCGATAGAAAGTACTTTTCAGGAAAATTCTCATATCCCTCAGCGAGAAGTGTTGCCTTCCTGTGAAATAGCCTCCCCGTGAGAGACCCATCAATCAGAGCTGCGAACGGCCTCCTCTCCCTGAGAAATTTCAATACGGAAAGATGCTCCAGGTGCTCCATCATCATAACGGTGAACTGACCCATGTCCTCCCGGTCCACCCACATTATGCCGGTGAACGAGGAGGGCCAGACTTCACCGCCATACTTCGTGAAAGCCCTTGATATAATGATCTTCTTCCCGTTGTAGAGTTCTCTTACGAAAATACTACTGTCGGTGGCTGAAATATCCGAGATTCCGAATTCTTCACCCGTGTATTGAAAGAAATTATCCCTGAATGGGACCTCGTAGATCTTCCTGGTGGGTGAATCATTGGAAAGGAATAGCAACTCCCTGATCCTGTCCCTGTTCGTTCTGAGATACTCTCTATATTCCAGAAAGGTGTCATCTGGCAGGAATAACCACTCCAGATACACATACAGACCTGATAGATTAAATTATTGGAATTGGAGTGAATGAGAGGACGAACATGGCTATGGCTGCTATTCCGATTGCAACGTCCCTGCCTGGGATCTTGGAGCGATCGTTGAGGGGAGGGGGGTGCGTTAGACCCAGGAAGATGGCAAAGAATACAAGAAAGATCCAACCCTCGTAGTAGTAGCTCAGTATGAGTATGAATCCTATGAAGGCATAACCCACTATGGTGGCCCGTTTGCCAAGGATCCCCCTCACTATGTGACCACCATCAAGCTGGCTTACCGGGAGAAGATTCATCGCTGTGGCAAAGATACCCACCCAGACGGCAAGCACCATGGGAAATATGGGCACGTTGTGTGGAAGAACGAATCCGAGGAGATGATAGATCAGGGGAAAATTGACCTGAAGAGTCTGAACATCATAGAATGGTTTAAAGACCGCCTGTGCATAATTCGCAACAAACAGCATGGGTATTGATGTAGCAAATCCTATTATGGGTCCCGCGGCGCCTATCTCGACCATGGATTTCCTGTCGGGTATCGGGTCTCTTATAGAAATGAAGGCGCCAAGAGTGCCTATGGATATGGGTATGGGAATAAAAAATGGAAAGGAAGCCTTGACGTGGTACCTTTTTGCCACAAAATAATGCCCGAGTTCGTGCAACCCAAGAATAAGAAGAAGAGGGGCAGAGAAAAATACGAAGCCATAGATTACCGACCAGTACTGGCTGTACGGCCCTGGGGAAATGAAAGGTCTGGAATAAATTGAACCTACATATATTGTTGAGGCGACCGTGAGGAAGAAGAGAATTATGTTCACGGTGTTGCTTCTGTACTTCTGATACGGTCTGTGAACAACCACGATTGAGTTTTCCTCCTCCTCCCTCAGGAGAGGTATGAATCCTTTCTCCACCAGTATCTGTCTAATATCCTCAAACGCCTCGTCTATGTTTGGGTTGTCGCTCTTAAAATATTTGAATTCCAGCACCGTAGGATTCACATGAATGTTGTAGGTATTCACCCTAGATGTTACAACATCAATAACAAATTTCAGTGAATCGGACTGAATGGGGCCATTCTCAAGTGAAACGCTCATACTTACCTCATTAAATGGACTTTTCCCCAGTTTAACTGAGAATAATCACCGATCATATCTCCTGACCCGCTGGGGAATTTTTAACTCGCCGCTGATCGGATCGTCACAGCGTGATGACACATCATAGCTGGATCCGAAGCCCATGGCTGAGCCATTTTTAAGTCCTTTTCACTCCTGTGTATTCATTTATCGTACACATTGTATAAGGACCCTGTCTAAATCAAAATCACCATAATTAACTTTTACCTGACTGCTGTACAGGTCACCTTCCTCCGTGAGATGGAGATTAACGCACCACGTGCATTTCACTGCATACCCAGCCAAGCAGTGTAGATAACAGATCAGCAGAGGATTTGAATTTAACTTTGGTGTGCCTCTCTCATCCTTCTCACGAAGATGCGGGTGTTGAGCCATCCGTACACCCATAGGATGTTAAGGAGCAGGGCGATGATAATAAACACCCAGAAGATCCACTCGAAGTGGGTCACCGATGAAACGAGAATCGTTGATGTTGCGAATAGACCCAGCGGAAAGCCATAAGCCCACACGCTCAGTGAACCTCTTGGAGGTCTGAGCAACAGCAGAATCAGGACGACCAGAAAATTCCATACCTCAAATCCCCATAGCATTATCGACAAGAGCCCAAGTGTGTGAGAAGAAAGCGTAAAGGAGAAAGCGTCGATTTTGCCAAAACCAGAGATCGCAAAAAGATTAAGTATGATGAGACTTGCTATTCCAACTGGAAGCATGGTGGTTGGAAGTGCCTCATGAACCTTCTTTGAAACGTGGCCAGAGAGTGCCAGAGTTCCAATGAAAATGTAGAGAAAGAAAAAGATTCCAAGGCTCATAACCACCAGAAATCCGATGAGTTCAGCGTTGAATCCGTCAAAATAGGTAATGAGATACTTAGCCGGAAAGACACTTGTGCCAATGGCAAGTGGAGGAATAACCATTGCGTAATTCATCTCTCCCGGATTCATCTCCTTCGTGTAAAGCCGGTAACCCAGTAGAACACCGAGAAGCAGTGAGAGGAAATACGCGAAGTAGAAATCGATCAATGAAAGCTCTGGTGATATTGCACCAAAAGGGAAAAGAACATTCAGCTGGGCATCCCCCACAAACAGAACTATGGGGATAAGAGAGATAAAACTCATCCTCGTCAGGTTGTCCCAGTGTGATCCTCCGCTTTTTATCTCACGGGATGTCAGTCCCCTGATCACCCACATTGTGAATATGAACACAAAAATCGCCAGGCCGAGTATGGTGAAACATTCTGCAGCGTAATGGAATTCCACGATCCTGTAATGGTCATACAGGAGAATGTACACCTGTGAGAGAGCAAGCGTTGCTATGGGGATGCCAAACCATTCAGAGCCGAACCAGTCCAGCGGTAATCTCTTCAAACAAACTCACCCTGTGAAGAGGATATGGTGAATTCAATCAGGCTCCGTTCTATTTGCCAGCTCTTTCAGTATTTCAGAGGCACTCATCAGCGCTCTGTTTCCAGTTATGAACCTGCTCACCGCCAGTGCATCTTCGAATTCTGGGAAGGTACCACCATTGATGTAAAACTGGGAGAGATAGATCTTAGCACACTCTGATGCGTTTAGAGATACACTCACAGAGTATGAAATAAGAAAATGATATTTCTTGTCCAGTTTTGTAGGTGTCATGAGTTCAGATTTCTCCTTCAGGTGTTCGCTGAAAAGGTTAAAAGAAATTTTTGATAATGAAACGAGACTTTCTGGTAGTTGATCGCTCTTACTTTCTTTCCGGAGGTTTTCCATTATTCTATTCATCTCCCGATTTTCACCACTAACCTCACGATGCTTTTCTATCACTGGAAGTGTATCGCCAATGGTTGAAAGCGTGCTGGACATGAGGGCCATCTTTGCCGCTTTTAAAGCATCTATAACCTCACTCACCTCAGCTCCAGATTTTCTGGAAAGTTTGTAATGCATCGCAACTGATCCCTTCTGGCCGTTTGCGGATGCAACTGCCATCGCTATTAGGGAAAGAATCTTTTTAGGAAGGGCTTTTCTTCCAAGGTATAATGCCATGTTCTCACGAAACTGCTCTCTGGCGAGCTCTGGCTCAATTGTACTGAGATATTCAACAACCTCTGGAATCTTTCCCAAAGTTTCTCTCGCATATGTTGAAATGTCTCCTGTAGGATCATTCATAGCGGTATCATCATGGTTATGTACAAAAGCATCACCCTAAAAATTTGCACTAAACACTGAATCTGTCATCAAAATTTGGGATGATCATTCCCCAGGCCAAAGATGAAATTAAAATTCGAGAGTGAGGGGAGTTCACAGATAATGATCAAATTAATGCTCAAAATCATAAAAAGTGAGGAATCTGACCATAAGATTTGGCAGACAGAATGCGAAGAACGGGTTCACTTCCAGAAAAGGGAGAGATATAAATCTTCTACTTGGGGATGTCCAGCACCACTTCGAAAACGAGATCGTATATGCCATATTTAGGCAGTGTTTTTCTTGCAAATTCCCTTATGCTGTTGCAATTTTCCCCAATAATCTCTAGGAAGAAGCGTCTCTCTCCTGTAACTATTATCAGTCTCTTGAACTCGTTCACAGATCTTGCGAATGCTATAAAGTCGTCGATCTTATCTTCTGATACATTAAACATAACAAGGGCTCGACAGTTCAATCCCACTGCTGAAAAATCAATGTCGCCCTTACATCCTTTGATTACTCCTCTCTTCTTCAGCATCACAATGCGGTCTCTTACCATCCACAGGTCCTTTCCAGTTATCTGTGCGATCTCTCTATAGGTTTTAGAGCAGTTATCCTCAAGAATCTCTAGAATTTGCATATCAAGTTTGTCAGGTTCGAATTTCTTCACTCTGTAAATATACGAGCAAAATATAAGTTATTTTTCCTACGAACGTTGATCCGAACAATCACATAGTTAGAACACTCGAAGGTTTATATTACAGAGAAAGAAGATATATAAAGGGCAATACGTGAAGCGACTTTCTATAATATGAAGTCCTCCTCGAACTTTCCTCCTATTACTAAAACAAGATATCCTTAAAACACTGTAAGTAGAGTTTAATTCATTAGCACTAAGGAGATAGGTGGATCGTTGGTAAGATCATAATCTACAATGAGATGGTTTTTTACCAACAAAAGAAATCTGTCCGTTGAAGCAGATCTCCATACCTCTGCATGTTTTCATAAGTCTGGCATCAGGATCCGTAAGGGACATTTCATCAAGACCGGATTGATCCATGGATTTTTTAATCTCCCTCAGCTTTTTCATCCTCTTCCTCATGGATTCAATCTTTTCCTTATCATCATTCTCATCCATCTCTTTCAGGTATTCACTGATCTTTTTGTCCATCCCTGCGAGCTGCTTTTCCACAACGCTCCTCATGTGGTTTCTGTTTCTTGAATTCCATGCTTTGATCTCTGTTCCATCTATGGCTATTGCCTTCATGGGAAAAGGCCATTGCTCATGCACTGTTCGTTGAATGGAGGGAAAACTGTTTGGTGTGATCTATGTTATCCTTCCTGAAGTCAGATATTGTTTTGAAATCCGGATGCAACCTTCATATGTGCAACATAACCTCAGGGTTGCGATAACATTCTCCCTCAAGCTTCCTTGAGGATCGTATTGCATTGTAATAGCCCCAGATATATGGTTTCATCAGATCACGCGGATCGTATGAGGGCCTTCCCGGACCTTCCACGGGGGAGGAATGCCTGAAACCCATCTCTTTGAGATCAATGCTGCCAACAAATGCATCTATGAATCTTGCAGAGTTATCCTCTGCAATATAGTTCTCAATCATGTACGGAAGCAACAGGAGTTGTCTCCTGCCTGTACCTGAAATATACGATCCACTCATCACCCAGTATATTGACGCTTCATGAATAAATCTATCCCTTCATGAAGCTATAATACGGAATACAGGAATTTTCACACAGTCTCCATGGCATACAGATCTAAGAGTGGGAATAAATTTAGCTGTTGTTGAAGCCCTCAACAACTATATCTGAAAACATTCAAGCGATCCCATGGATTCAAGGCTCGAGAGTACAGGGATACGATAATCTATCTGGTTGCAGGAGGGCTTATGTTACCCACAGAATGTTAAACATATCTATCTTTTTCAACTATTACCTAACAGATAACCCATCAAAAAAGGTACACTTCTGGCAATGGTGATTGGCAATACCCTTATTCTGTTAACTAGATCTATATCTGTTCTAAGATGAGATGATAGATTACTTGTTTCTCTGTATTTAACACCTTTCAGTATTTTCTGTGATCTTCCATACCAATAGTACTTCTCAATGATCTTTTTTAACTGATCATCCTCGTAGTGTTTCAACAATATTTCCTCAGTCACACCTATATTTTTGCTTATCCTATGGCACTCTTCAAATATGATTTGATGCTCGCCGTAACTGATTTTATTAAAAAGATCTGCCGTTTTATCCACAATGTTGGCAAATGCGTTTGTTAGAACACCCGATCTGTAGAACCTAGGGAGAAGAAAAGATATGGCTCTCTCTTTGGCGCGATAAAAATAAGTGTCATCAAGCCTCTTCAATGCCTCCGCCTGCTTCACCCAGAAACCATTCCCCAAACTTCCCTCTCTAATTATTGTCATATCGTACTCCGTGTATCTAGTCATTAAAGTCTTGAGGGCACGGGGATTGAGAGGCCTAGTAGAATCCAATAACAGAGAGAAAGTACCACTGGAAACTTTATGTGCTGTATATCTAGCCTCTAAATGCCCTGTTTTGGGGCTAACTCTAACAAGTTTTGTATTGTATCTTTTTGCGGCATCTATAACATCCCGATTTAGAGAGCTATCAACTATTATGA
>WAQW01000003.1 GCA_015520045.1 Thermoplasmata archaeon
ATCTTCCATTGTTTATTGCCTCCTTGGTGGATTTCAGGAGGCATCCTTTTCTTCTTCATGAGATTTCCCCTATGGACTTCTCCCATGGTTTCTGGCTCTAGTTAGTACTGTTAGTACCAGATCCTTATACACAAAATTCGGTACACTATCCAGTATCAGCAAAGTTTCATTTCATTCCATAGATTCTCCGGTATGCAGAATGCTGAACTGAAACGTGAAAACTATTATGGTGCATAAACATTTAACTTTCAAGGAACTATTTCCTGCCTGCTCAGGCAAAACATTCCTGCGGTTCATCAACTCGAAAGATTGTTATCGTCTTTTTAAAATTGTCATGGTACAATCTTCACATATGAGATTAAATCAGCTGATGAAGATTGCCTAGCAATAAAGGAAAATGGATAAAGATTCAGATAAACTGCACCATAGCATATCTCTTTTTGTGAGTGGATAGCCAGAATCTATGGTTGAATAAAAGAGCAGGGGAAGCGAGATGTAATTTTTTGACCTTCTAATGGCCCAATGCCTGCATTGGTAACATAGCAACCACTCGAATATTGTATATGATCTTTACATGATATTGTATTAAGATCGTACTGATTCTCGCCTCATCCGCATAAAGGCCTATCCTGGCCAGTTTGGTACCTTTGGAGATGTATCTTTATTGGGCAATGCAAGAATCGGGAACTGATTAGTGAAAAGATTCTCATCTTGGTGAAGTGGTATAAATGGAGATTGTTTTATGCAACTATACTGCCTTGAAATGTGAATGCTAAGATAATAAGAACTGTTCTAAGAGGATGAGGTGTAACCGCTTAACCATCCGTACTAAAGGGTCTTCAATTTTTGGGGCTTCCTCACCGAAGGAATACCTAAAGATTGTAGAATTAGGCTGTTACCGAAATCTCCTCCTCAATCCTATCAGCAGGTACGTTTGTATTGAAGAGAGCTTTACTCTCTCCAGCGAGGCCGAATATCTGTTTCGGCAGCAACTCATACGTGTAGGAATAACCTCTCACACAGGTTCTCACACACTTGTTGCATGATTCTGCTTGCTTCACATATTCCTTGAACTCTTTACTTGAGAAGTAATCCTTAAAGGAGCCTTTCCTTAGGTCGTAGGCGTAAGAGTAGTCGCAATTGTATATCTGCTTATCCGGTGTTACGTAAACAAACATTTTGGGAAAATGGCATTTCCAAGGTCTTGAGAGGACATAATCCTGAAGCACAACGTTAGTTTCAAGAAGGGGATAGCCTTTCTTTTTTAGTTCCCAAATAATTCTGTAGAACTCCTGAAGTTTTTCCTTGCTTAGTCCTATTCTGAAATTAGGGGTTGTTTTTTCGTCTGTGAGACCGAAATCCAGAGTTTCTTCTACAGAGTTATATGATATTCCAATGCCCAGTTTCTTTGCGAGTTTTGCCATGGGAACTATGGTATCCCAGTTCAACTTGCTTATAGTAGTTACAAAGGATATTTTGGCCTTCGTAATCCTTTTCATTTCCGCTATTCCTCTCATTACCTCCTGAAAGGTCCCAGCCCTACCTCGAATAATGTCATCGTATTCGTTATGATAATCAACGGAAACAAAAGCAAAATCGAGATTTTTGAGCAGAGGCGCTTTTTTCTCGAGGAAAGAACCATTTGTGTTCATAACAGTTACAAAACCTTTCTCCTTTGCGTAATCCACAATATCCCCTATGTCCCTCCTGATGAGAGGTTCACCGCCGAACATGTAGTAACCCCTCATGCCTGCATCATATGCTTCATCCAAAAGATCAAATACTTCATCGGTTTTCATATCATACTTCATTTTTGGGGTGTTTCTCCAGTATGTGCAGCTCTGGCATCTGGAGTTGCATCCCCAGGTCATTGCGTGAGCAAGGAAAAATGGTGTGTGCGTGAAGAGGCGAGATTTGAGCATCGATGTGAAAGTTCCAAAGAATCTCTTCCAGTCCTCTCTAGCGATCTTAGTACCACTTTCCGGTCTACCCAAGATATCAGAACCACCTATCATTTCTATCAAAGAAATAACCATTATGAATATTTGAATTTTATCCCATTAAATTGTCTTTTTTGTGAATGCTATGCCCCTTCTATAATGCACTCGATCATAAAATTAGGAAAGTAAACTCTCGAGCCATGCTGGATGGATCTCATTAAGTAACTTTTCCACATGGATATCTACGGCAATGAGCAGCCAAGTATGAGGGTTCTAAAACAATCTTTTCAATTTCGATTCACATTGCACCTCACCCTCTATTCTACAAGATTAATGCATATGTTGGTGCAAAATGCAAAGCATCGACACTGTTTGATTATGTGATTTTTCTTGCTTCCCAGTTTAGGGTTTTGATAGCATGTTCATCGCGTGTCGTTCATAACTGAACCTTGCCCATTTGCATGGAACCACAGACAGAAAGGAGAATAAAACCAGAGAAACCAATGAGACCAGTGCTCAGTTCCCCTGCAAACTCATGGTGTGCTGAACACTGTTGATACATTTTGCTAGACCAGATTTAGATCATTTGTATCAATAGGATAAAAACAGTGGAAAATGGATGAGAAAAACAGTTAGGACAGTTATAACCATACAAGATTTGGAGTGTTAAAAGAGAATGCTTTTTATAATATTGGTCAATCATTATTTCTGTGCAGAGGACTGCCCTTATACAGAAGACCCCATTGCAGGGGATGGATAGTGTTGATCAGGAGCTCTTTGAACAGACTTTCTCCATAATCATTCCCGCGTACAACGAAGAGCAAAGAATAGGACCTGTCCTTCGTGATATTTCTGAATTTATCTCAAGGAATCGGCTTCCTTGGCAGGTTGTTATAGTCATTGAAGGTGATGATAATACCGAATCCCTTGTTTCACAGTTCGCTGCAAAATATCCCTTCATCCAGTATATTCGCTCTTATGGAAGGGGCGGTAAGGGGAATGCTGTGAGAAGAGGTGCCCGTATCGCGACGGGAAATTATGTAATTCTTATGGACGCGGATAACAGCATAAAGTTTCTGGATGTAGTGAGTGCCCTAAAATATCTGGTTGATAGCGATGGTATTTTTCTCTCGAGGTATGTGGTGCCCAATCACATTCCCGCAATAAGGAGGTTTGTTAGCAGAGGATTCAATCTTATGGTAAGGGCCTTTCTCAAGATAGATGTGAAAGATACACAAACGGGTTATAAGATTATTGATGGAAGGTTGTTCCGCGCATCCATTTCAAGGGTGGGTGTTACCAATACTTTTTTCGATATTTCCCTGATCTACTATCTTCAAAGGAGTGGTGCAAGGATAAGGGAGGTACCTGTGGCATATCAACATAGTGATGGAAGCAAGTTCAACGCGCTTGCTGAAGTGATGGGACAAGGAGTTTCTCTTGTAGCATTTCTCATAAGGCACTCAAGGTTCTACAGGTACGTTCCAAGAAAGATAGTTAGCCTTTATTACAGAAAATTCAAGTGGATATAGCCTCAAGGATCTTCCTGACACCCTTTTTAACATCGTAGCGGGGAAAAAACTGGAGTTCTTTATTGGTTTTCTTCATATCAGCCCTGGTGAAAGTCTGATAGGTTTTGAAAGGTATATCCTCATAGCGGGGTTCAATATCATAACCCACCTCCTCCTTCACAATTCTAAAAATCTCATTAAATTTTAGCGATGTACCCGTACCGACATTGTAAACTTCTCCTCCTCTACCTAACTTAGCCGCTGCTATATTGGCGCTGGCCACATCCTCAACATAGATAAAGTCCCTTTCTTGTTCTCCGTCACCGTATATTACGGGAGATCTTTTCTTGATAAGATCGGAAATGAATTTGTGTATCACACTGGAATAATATCCCTTAGTGTTTTCACCAGGACCATACGTGTTAAAGTACCTCAGCGAAACAACCTCTGTATCTGTGTTGTCAGAAAAGAATCGGGCCGTCATCTCGTTTATGCTCTTGGTCATTGGGTAGACACTTATGAATTCTCGGGGAGTAAAGTCTTCCCGAAATATCCTTCCGTTTCCATATATGGCAGATGATGAGGCTAGGATAACCTTCCGCACGCTGTTACGCGCAGCAGCATCTAACACATTAAACGTTCCCTGAGAATTTACCTCAAAACCTGTGGCCGGGTCATCTTCAAATTGAGGTGGAGAAGTAACTGCTGCATTGTGAAAAACATAATCACAATCCCTGAAAGTTTGGTAGAGGCAATCTCTCGAGAGAATATTGCACTTTATCTTATGATCTGCAACACTCGTCCCATCAACAATGTCCAGAGAGATGGTTTCCCAACCTAATTCTTTAGCCTTCCAAATTATATTCCTTCCGATGAAACCCTCTCCACCCGTAACGACGATTCTCATAGGGCGGTAAGAACGCTATCGCTATTTAGCCTTTATTCGAAGAATTCAGGAAAAAAGTAACTCTAATGGTGACACGTGAAACACTGTTCAAAACACAATCTTTCAGGGGTATAAATCTACCCTGAGCATGGAACGTTTTCCTCTAAATCTTACCGGAGTAAGAGAATGGTGAATTTCTGAGATTTTACGGTACTGTCCTTTAAGTTTAATAATCTTAAGTCCCGGATGTGCTCGAACATTTTATACCGCAGGTTAATCAGTTGACTTCAAAAGGAACAGCCCCGGGAGGCAAGCTTTTAAGGTACGGTTACTTGGGAGTAGTGATGCTTAAGTTACTTGGTAGAACCGACGTTAAGATCACGGCCATTGGAATAGGTACGTGGCAAATGAAAAGGGATGATAACTCTGTGCAGGTTATCAGAAAAGGCATCGAAGCGGGGTCGAACTTCGTCGATACTGCTGAACTGTACAGGAATGAAGATATGATCGGGAAAGCCGTTGCTGATTTGGATGATGTGTTCGTTGCCACGAAAGTTTCTCCAACACATTTCCGGTATGAAAAGGTTCTCAAGGCATGTGATGGTAGCCTTAGGAGGTTGGGTGTTAAGCAGATTGATCTTTATCAACTTCACTGGCCAAATCCGCACATACCAATAGAAGAAACCATGAGGGCGATGGAAAGATTGGTGGATGAGGGTAAGATACGCTATATAGGCGTTAGTAACTTTGATCTGGACGAACTCCAACGTGCTCAAGAGTCAATGAAGCGTTATGAGATTGTCTCTAATCAGGTTGAGTACAGCCCATTTGTGAGGTACATAGAAAAAGATCTGCTTTCTTACTGTGAGAAGGAAAAAATTTCTGTGATAGCGTACAGCCCCCTGAAACACGGCCACGCTCTTGAATCTCTCTCTAGAGAGAGGAATCCATTTGCGCAACTGGCAGAGAGCAGGAAAGCAACAGTACCGCAGATTATACTCAGATGGCTGATATCCAAGGGAAATGTCATAGCCATACCAAAGACATCTCATGCTGAAAGGGTTGTTGAGAATGTAAGGAGCCAGGACATAGAGCTCTCTGATTCTGATATTCACGAACTCGATGAGTATGCTTCAAGACTTAATTCGCGCTCAACCAAAGATCGCCTTGGTGGGATAACTAACTTTGTACTCAGGTTTTTTCGTTAATTGTATTGAACGGTAATGTTGCCTTTATAAGTGGATTTAGTTACTTATTTTTGAGTATCTACCAAAATATTTATCACCATTGCAGAAATTTCCTATTATGATAGAAAGGGCACTTGAAGATCTCCGTAGTGGACGCCCAATTCTTATATTTGATGGAGAGGGGCGTGAGGGAGAGACAGATATTGTGATCCCATCTCAGTTCGCCTCTCCGCGTATGATAACCAAAATGAGGATGGATGGAGGGGGGCTTCTGTGCGTCACGGTAAGAGAATCTGATTCGCGGAAGCTTGGCCTTTTTTTCTTTGATTCATTTTTCAGGAAGATCGGGCAGCCTGACAGCAGGCTCTTCTACAGCGGTGATCTGAAGTATGATTCGGACAGTGCTTTCTCTCTGCCCATTAATCATCGCAGTACTTTCACCGGTATTCCGGATATCGATAGATCTAAAACGATAACAGAATTTGCCCATTTTCTCGGTAATCTTCAGAAATACAACGGTACAGCTAAAGATCATTTCGTCGAGCAATTTCGTTCCCCCGGACATGTCTGGATTTTGATCGCGAGGGATGGTTACTTCTCCAGAAGGAGAGGGCACACCGAGTTATCGACCTATTTGGTTGAGCGATCAGGATTGATACCGTCTGCGAGCATTGTTGAGATGCTATCTTCTGATGGGCACTCTCTCAGTAGGGATAAGGCGAAAGAGTATGCAGCCAGAGAGTCACTAACATTTATAGAGGGCAAAGATATTGTCTCCGCGTGGAAGCATGATTCGCGTAATGGCTACAGGGGTCTTTGATATCATTCACAGAGGACATCTCCATTTCCTTAAGGAGGCCAAATCTCTGGGGGATGAGCTTGTTGTTGTTGTTGCCAGAGATTCGACTGCCAGAAAATTTGGAAAGGAGCCCATAATGGATGAGGAGACAAGGCTCAGCATAGTTCGTGAGTTGAAGCCGGTAGATCGGGCTCTTTTGGGCCTTGAGGGAGATATATTTCAGATCGTTAAGGATGTTCGTCCCGATATCGTGGCTCTTGGATATGATCAGCACTTCGATGAGGAGGATATAAAAAGGGGTTGTGAGAGTGTTGGTGTAAACGCTTCTATTGTTCGCCTTTCCAGGTTGCCCAATGATAATAAGGCCAGCTCCACAAACATAAGAAAGAGATTACTTAAATCAATCGAGGAGGTGCTATGAAGATCTTCGGAGTCGTGGATACGACCTTTGCTCGTTTCGATATGGGCGGTTCTGTTATTGATGAGCTCCACCGTTTGGGGACTGGTTTCCGTGTTGTGAGGCGGACCGTTCCCGGCATAAAGGACATTCCTGTGGAGGCTTTGGATCTCTTTACATCTCAGCAGTGTGATATAGTTATAGCCTGTGGAATGCCAGGAAAAGAGCCTCTTGATAAGATATCAGCTTCGATAGCATCGCAGGGAATAATGGAGGTTATGCTTAAGACTGGCAAGCACATCCTCGAGGTTTTTGTTCATGAAGAGGAAGCTAAAGATGGAGCTGAGCTCGCCTGGCTTATGGATAGGAGGGCGAGGGAGCATGCGCAGAATGCATATTATATGATATTCAACCCCGAGATGTTGAGGAGAAATGCTGGAAAAGGTCTTCGGCAGGGTTTTGAAGATGTTGGACCCGTAGGGGAACGTAATGGTGGTATGGTACATTAGGTGATTTGGATGAAAATTGGTATAGTTGTGTCTGAATACAATTACGATATAACGATGAACATGCTGGCCAGAGCTCAGGAAGAGGCTAACTTTCTGGGTGTTGAGGTATCAAAGGTTCTAAAGGTTCCGGGAACGTTTGATATCCCTCTCGGTGTCAAGAAGCTTTTAAACAGAGAGGATGTTGATGGTGTGGTAACTCTCGGTGCCGTGATAAAGGGTGAAACTGATCACGATCAGATAGTGATGCAGAATGCAGCCCGTAAGATAGAGGATTTATCTGTTGAATACGGTAAGCCCGTTGCGCTTGGAATATCTGGTCCCGGTGAGTCCCGTCTTCAGGCTGAGGCCAGAATAGAAGGGGCTAAGAATGCGGTGCACAGCGTTGTAAAGATGATCAGAAGGTTGAAAGAGCTCTGACTGGATTACACGTATAAATCGGACTGGTGATTTTCAGGCAAATTCTCAGTTTACCTAGGGTATCTTATCTTGGGATTCGGAGAGAAACGAGCTGTGGTCTTTTACACAACATATCAAGCTTCGCATAATCTTTATTCTGCGTGTAGATAAATGTACCGTTATGAAACAAATATCAGAGTTATTCAGCGAAAGATCATGTGAATCATAGTACAATCAAGGATTCGTGACTGGGGCTGTCCTCAGCTCTGATCGCTATAGACAAGAATCTTTTTAGAATAAGCATTGTAGGCATGGATGCTCTCAAAGCTTGTACACTCAACTTTAAACTCCTTCAGGGGTCCCGGATCTTTGATTTTCTCCTTTGCCAGTGAAATAGCACGCCTTGAAACATCCTCAACCAGAAGTGGATTCTGATGGGAACGAAGGAGCATTTCGTTAATCTGATCATTTGAGCCTGTGAAGGATAAGGTATTCCCGAACGCCTCTTCTCCGATCTCCGAAAGTAAATTTAAATAACTGACGGTTTTTTCAGCCTTTATGGAAACTGTTATTCTAGATCTCTGGCTGTGAGTTATCACCGGGATATCAGGGTAATTCTTCAATAGAGGATGCATTTTCTCAAGTCTTGTTCGCATCTCGCCCATACTGCACGGACATGCAGTCAAGCCCTCTCTTTGAACTGAAAGAGTGAATTCTGGCTCTCGGCCGATGGTGAAGGAGGAAGAAACTGTTAAAATCTTCAGGCCTCCTTTGCCCTCTCGCAGAATGATAGATCCCTCGACGAACGCAGAAGAACCTTTTGTATCCGGGATCCTGATGGCTTCTCTGGCAAATCTCTCGGGTAAGTGCTCAAGATCAATCTTCTCCACCGGTGAGGTGAGGATGCCCTGAAGTGAGCCAAAATTTGCCATCTTCCTTGACGGGGGAATGTTTACATAAAGGGAAGCGGAACCAAAGAACTCGAAATGTCCTCCCTTCGAGGACCATGAAATGCTAAGAGGGACATTCTGGATGCCCGTCAGAAGGTTCTTCTCCATCATCTGTGCTATGTCACTCCTCAGTTTCGGGTCCCAGCATAGCTTTTTTTCAGAGCCTCTTCAACTTCCTTGTATTTTTGTTCAAGGGCCTTTTGCTGCTTTTCAAGTGTTTTAATCCTGATGCTGCTCAGCTCTCTTTGTTCCTGAAGCTCATCTATCAGTTTCTTTTTATCACTGACCCTGTAGAGTATCCCACCAACACTTTTGTAGATCGGTGATGAGTCATCAACTTTCTCGAGCTCCTGGAGGGTCTTCTCTATTTCCTTGACCTTTGCATCGAGCTGGTACCGCTGGGTAACGGTTTCTTCAATTTGCAGTTCCAGTTGTTCAGCTTGCTTAATCTGGTTCTGGATGTATGCGCTTAAGTTCGGTTCCATCTCACATCACTTCGCTCTTAATTTTGTAAGCCAGCAACAGTAATCTATTGATGCTGGAAATTGCTGGTTTAATTGATGCAGTATCGGGTGCACGTATATAAATGTAAAAATTATCATCATCCTCTTCCAGGAGAACGGAAGCCCGCCCAATTTTTTCATCGATCTCTGGCATGATAGATGTTACCGGAATATTATATTCGTTTTTTGGCAATTTCATTCTTATCGTTAGTAACTCCACCAGTTATGATCGCACAAACTTTTAAAGTTTTATGTTATTCGGTCTCCGGGTCTGTGGCCTAGCATGGATAAGGCACCGTCCTTCTAAGTCGGGGATCGTGGGTTCGAATCCCACCAGGCCCGCTTTAAGTGTGGTTTGTTATGGTACTGAATATTCATCGAGCTCTGTTAATTTAAATATTTTTCAAGATAGGCTGTTGCTTAGATATCATAGAATCCATATTCAATGAATATTCAACAATACACTAATTGTACCATCTTTAGTGCCCTACTTATCGAGCTTCAATGCGAGTTCCCCGATCTTTAACCTATGTGCTTCAAGGTAATGACAAAGCCTCTGCCTTTAACAAGAGTAAACAATATCTCAAAAGCTTCTTCGATATCCTTATTGGTCATCATCACCATTGAATCAAGCATTTCCTCCAATTCATCGTCGTTAACTTGAAGGAGAGATTCTTTTATGAACATTAAAACGAGCTTTTCGCTTACTCCCGTATTCAGTATGCCCTTTAGCTTCTCGAGAAGGTACCATAATGCCCATTAGGAATCTAGAGATGAGGGTTATGTCGGTTCAACTTTTTCCATAAAAGATACTCTCGAATGAATGATGGTAAAGAGGAAGAAGCAGTATAAAACGGAACAATACTCAGGGTATCACAGTAACAGCCGGTGTTAGAAAAACTAATAAACAGCATTACCATTCAAGCAGGCAGGTTGAATATCAATGGCAAGAATGCATACGAGAAAGAGAGGCAGATCGTCATCGCACAGGATATATGATACGGGTAAACACGAGTGGATCAAACAGAGCGATGATGAGATAGTCGAGTTAATCAAGCAGATGAAGTCAGAAAAAATGTCCAAATCCCTGATTGGAATCAGACTCAGAGATCAGTATGGGATTCCTGGTACCAAGTACGTGGTCGGAAAAAAAATATCTACCATCCTGAGAGAAAACGGCATTGAAGAAGATGTCCCGGAAGATCTGTATTTTCTCATAAACAAATACAAGAATATCAAGAAGCACCTTGCACTGAACAAGAAGGATACCCACAACACAAGATCAAAGGATCTTATCATGGCGAAAATCCTCCGCTTGATTAAATATTACAAGCGGAAGGGGAGGCTTCCGTCTAACTGGAAGCTAGAAAGATCATTATAATGTCCCCTGATGGCATACTACCAGAAGAGCTGAGATCAGATCTCTCCGTTGCTGCAGAACGGGTGAGGGAAGCCCCTGACATAAGGATTATTGCGCATTATGATGGTGACGGAACCAGCGCGGCTATTATTCTTGCCAGAGTTCTCGAAAAGCTTGGAAAGCTATACCACATCTCCTTCATCAAATCGCTTGATGGCGAATCTTTCACCGAGAGGATAGAAGAGGAGGATACATTCACCATAATAGTCGACGCAGGATCCGATCAGATCAAAAATTCACCAGACAGAGATAACGTAGTTATTCTTGATCATCACTTCTATTCTGACTCTGATGCAAAGGCAATTAACATTAATGCACGGAAGTACGGATACAATGGCACAACGGAAGCCTGTGGTGCAACAATGGCTTTTCTGTTCGCAATAACGGTCGATAATGAAAACCGTGATCTCCTTCCATTTATGATCTCGGGCGCCATAGCCGACAAGCAGGACCTCGGTGGTTTCCAAGGTCTGAACCAGACACTTATAGATCATTATTCGTACCTATTAAAAAAAGAGAGGACAATAAACCTTGAGGGAGGGAGCATAGTCGAAGGGATAGTCTACTCCACTGACCCTTTTTTTAAGGATCTCACCGGCAACAGAGAGAAGACCACCTCATTCCTTCAGAAAATCGGTATAGATCCAGAAAAGTCTCCGCTTGAACTCACTGAGGATGAGAAACGCATCCTCTCTAAAAAACTCGCGTTGAGACTTATTGCGCAGGGGGTGGGAACTGATGCTCTGACTTATCTTGAAGCAGACATCATGAGGTTTGAGGGAATTGAATTCACTTCGAAGGAGCTTGCTTCCATCATAGATGGAAATTCAAAAATCGACAGTAATGCTACGGCAGTTCAGTACTTCCTGGGTGATCACAGTGTCAGAAAAGAGCTCCTTGACAACTGGCGCATATTCAAAACAAAGCTCATAGATTACACCTATCGTTCTCTTGGCCAGATCTTTCATGAGGATTTCGTCAACTATTTCTATGCTCCAGAGTCTGAAATGGCTGGTGCGATTTGTGGTCTTCTTATGCTCTACCTGGCACCTCAGAATAAACCCCTGGTTGGTTTCAATGTTGGACAATCTGACACAAAGGTCTCATCACGGGCCACCAGAAGAATGGTTAGAAAAACCCTCAATCTGGCGAAGGTTCTTGAAAATGCTGCCAAGGAGGTTGGTGGATCAGGAGGCGGACACGATATAGCGGCTGGAGCTGTTATTCCAAAAGGCAAAGAGAAATTGTTCATAGAGACAGTAAACCGCATCATTGGAGAAACATACGGCATATTCTAATCACGCAGTCTTAATGGCCAGCACAAGGCTTCCTTATGGTTGCTAATAGATCGATGGTAACCTGATATGTTTTCCTGTGAATAATGCAGATAACATTGAGACCACCGGAATCAGGAGGGTACAAAAGATTTTAAATCTAAATCCAATAACTTATTGAGTGACGCGAGTTGGGCTATACACTGAGAATTTTTTATTCTATCACGAGGCCATAAAGCTCCTGAAGAGTTGGTCAATTCCATTTTCAGATGTTGATCCTAGGAATGAGATTCTGGAAGATATTAAAGTGATTATCAGTTCAGATTCTGATCCTCGTATTTGGAGATTCCAGTTCAGGGGAAGGGATCCCCTTCAGGCCTTGAGAAAAGCTATTCCATCACTTTTAGGAAAGAGTTGCTTCTCTTCACTTGTGGTCGGGATTGATCCCGGTCCCAGACCCGGTATCGCTGTTTTGGCCGATCAGGTTCTTCTTGAGGCTTTCGAGATTGTGGAGCCGAAGGAAACTGGTGAGTTTATTCAGAGAATAATTGAGGATTACTGCTACCGGGATATCAAGATAAGACTCGGAAACGGTGATATGCCCAACCGGATCATTATCGAGAGAGAACTGGAAAGAGAAGGTATTGTGAGTTCCATAGTGGACGAATCCAACACGAGTTTCCCACACAGACTTCATGACAACGCACTTTCTGCAGCAAGGATTGCCATGGGAAAATTTCATAGTGCAGGAAAGAGCGATATCAGAGGGATTCCGAGAAAGCAGTTCATGGAAGTTGAGTTCACGACGCTCAGAAAAATCCTTATTTAACAGGCATAAAGAGAGATAAAAATAGACCTATCCACGTTAAATTGATAACCTATTTCCTCTTCCACTTCGGCATACCTGGTGTCCTCTTTTTTCCAGCTGCAAAGGCCATGAATGCCATAAATGCTATCACCGCCGCGGCGATATAATAAATCCATGTGTAGTTCGGAGGAGTACCGTAATAAAATTTAGAGGTATACTGAGATACGGCTCCGTTAACCATCAGCGCGGCACTGTTAACAGAAACTGTGAGAGTGTGCTCACCACTCGAAAGCTTCACCGTTAGTGCAAGGGTAACACTCACAACTACTTTCCCGTGGGGAGCGATGTACGGAACCACCCTGCTTGCCACGGAAATACCATCGATGAAGAAGTTGATATGCGTGTTGTACACCGGAACAGAAGATGGATTGCTCACCGTGGCGTGGAGAATCATTGGGCTAACAACTTTCAGAGGATACATTGATGAAAATTTAACGGTACCAGAACCATCGGTTGCACTGAGAACAACATACATATAGACCATCTGAGGGGTGGTGGGAGCCGTTATGTTGAAGCTGAAATAGGGGTTGTTGACACTATAATTGTGATAGGTGTTGGTGGGTCTGAATCCGGTAAGATTGTTTCCAGCGAAATAGACTGTTAGATTGTAGTTTTCGAATCCATAAGTACCATTAACGTAAACGGTAACATTCTCTCCTGTGTATGCAACACTCCTGTACTGAACAACAGCGTTGAAAACGGATGGGTACGCCTTTCCAGCAGCAGTGTATGTTGCGGAATGCGATACTGAAGCTGCGGGCAATACAACAATAGCAAGAAAAAAGAAAACTGATAAGGTTTTCAGAAACGCGGGTAGACGACGCATTATCTCCCACCCCTCTTCTTCGAACGGGAGCCCGATACGATGAGCCCCACAAGGACAGACACAACGATCAAGATCACTCCGATTATCAGATTACCATACGGGTTGCCCGTGTAGTTCGAGATGATTCCAACACCAGAGGGATACGGTGAGACCTGAGGCGATGAAGGGTAGATAGCATGTATTGAGATACTCTTCGAGATGTTTGATGGGCCAGAAACGTTGAGGATCACACTTCCACCTGCAACATGCCTGTTGGTAACATTTGATGGTGTAAAGAGCACATACACGATAACGTAGGAGTGGTACTGGACATAGACATGATTCACGGGAGATGCATTGAGCACAAGAGATGCATTCCATCCGTAATAGTACACACCAGTACTGTTTAGAGATAGGTTGAGCCGTATAGCTGCGTTACCTGTGTTGGTTATGTTTACAGGAACCTCAAATAGTGTGCCATTGGCTATCGCAACAGAGGATTCCAGGTTGAGTGAAAGATTGTAGACAGGCTTTACCTTCACCTTCAGATACCCCATAAATTTCCCCTTTATGCCATAGTGAACCGCTATGGGTGCCTCCTTGTAACCGGCAGGAATATTCTCCGGAAGTGTGATGGTTACCGAGTCATTAACAGTTTGACCGGGCATTAGATGGAAAATACTATTGGTGAAGTTCATCTTCCACGTGTAGTTACCGGAATCAAGATTTACGGTAACATTACTGTTTCCGGTATTTCTAAGAGAAAAGTTGTAATCCACGGTTGAACCCGGATAGACGTCTCTGACTGTACTCTTAAGGGTTACATTAAAACTGTAGATGCTAACCTTCTGAAGATTTAAATTGACATATGTTGTTTTCCCCGCAAGCAGCACCTGCACACTGGAGGAGTAGTTCACAAGTATCTTTGCACCCGAATAGTTGTCGAATGAAACGCTTCTTTTTGCGGTGAACTCATACGAACCATCAGGGAGAATCAGTGATCTCCTGGACGAGTTGAACGTGAATGAGAGATTTCCGGAAAGGAGAGTGACATTCGTGTAAATTAATTTTCCATTAAGTGCAGTGTTAACATATACCAGTGAAGCATTCATCATGGTGATGTTGTACGAATAGTTTCTAAAGGCCGAGACTTTCTTTGTTGTCAGATATGCCTTCCCTCCAGAAACAGATTTAGCATACAGAACGTAGTTGCCCTCTGGTGCGCCTATGCTATAACCGCCATACGCATTTACAAGAGTACTGTTAACCACCACGCCGCCCGGAGTAAAGAGGGTTACCTCTGAACCCGCCGGGGCGTTGATGGATCCTCGAATGACGGACGAAACATTCAGCTTGATAACATTTACCCTGATGATCGTAGCCTGAGTGATAGAAACCTCAACCGATCCGAATATCTTAAAATCTCCTTTGCTGCCTGTGATGGTGTTGTGATACGTCACAGTATAATCACCAGCTGGCAGCACAAGATGCGCGGAGGTAACATTAATTATCATCCTGCCAGATATAACATTGTAATATCCACCGAACAGGGAAAGATTATTCTCCAGAGTTATAGAATAACCCTGACTGAAAACTGGTGACAGTGTCGTGTTGTGATTTACATAAGCATAACTTATATTTACCAGGGACCCTTTAACAGCGTACATTGTGTAATTTCCCGGAATAAGCATTGAAGGGTTGACCTCCTCACCCCTTGCATTGTAAAGTTGAAGTTTTGCATCGGGAACTTTTATAGATACAACGGGAGTGTAAACTGGAGTGAAAGTTATACTCTTCACAGAAGGTACCGAAACAACGGGTCTCGACATGTTGACGTACATATTCCCAGACTGGACGCTGATACGGTAAATCCCACTCTGGACCTTAAAATGAGCAATGCCGAGATTTATCTGACCCGTGTAGGTATGCGCACCGGTGAACTTCACAATGCCACCAGCGAGTTCGGGTGATGCTTTAAACGTGACGTTGACCATAACAGGATGCAGCCCAGCAGAGACAGCAGTTTCGACTGATTTGATAAGCATTGGAGAGTAACCTGGGTAGTAAACTTTGATAGAAAAAAGAGACCTATCCAATCCCTGATAGTAGAGAAGAGAAACACCGCGAATCGAAGGAGAAAAGTACACCGGATAATTCGAGTAGTAGAGAATAGATACGGGGCCAGAAAGTTCACTCTGGCTGTTGTAAACTGATGAAATGCTGGCATCAAAACTTCTCACGGAGATGTTGCTGGGATTGATTTGCATAGATACCGTTAAGCTCGTGTTTGATGCTACGTACCTACCATTGAAACCGAAATATATATTGCCGACAGAGGAGGCGTAGGCTGAGAAATAGTACTGGCCACGCGTGAGCACAATAGAATAATTGTGAGATGTCAGGAGGCCTGTCCTGAGAATGGCGGAATTGGAAGTTATCTCAAACACCTGGGAATACGATGTCAGCCCTTCCACCTTGCTGTGAACAGTAACGTTATATCCCTGAGTTAGAGTTATATTTAGAGATGTTCCCTGATCAAGAAACACAGTTTTCATGAAGACTCCATCGCCGGATGATGCGTAAACTGTGTAGAGACCTTCAGGAATAACGGTTGAGTATTCAGTTCCTTCAACCTTTATGGTCTTCGTTATATTCGCAGCACTCCCTCCAGCGAAGAATTTTATCGTTAACGGCGAAACGGCACCGCTTATTCTACCGTATATTCTCACCGAAACCTCTGGTGTGAGGTTGGCGGTTGTGTTCAATCCCCAGGAAGAGAATGATACATTTTGCTCATAGGATGTCGAGTTCAGCACAGAAGCGGTAACTGAATAATTGCCAGGATAAACCCACAAAATCGCCCTTCCCGAGGAGTTCGTAAGGTTCCAGGTGCTGTAGGAAGGCGATACAGCGGAGACGTTGTAACCTTCCAGTGGGAGACCATTACGCATTACTTTTGCATATATGACATCGTATGTCACATAAACGTTGTACACGGTGGATGAACCGACCCTGACAAGAGCGTGCATAAGGTTTTTGTAGACCTTCCCACCGGTTACAACCGAAACGGAATAATTGTAAGGCGGTAAATTCTTGATCTGGTAGTCTCCTCCAGTGATATTTGCGGTAACACTGTACCCGTAGGTGCTGTTAGAATAGATGATTTTGCCAGATTCAATGGGCTTCATAAAGAAGCCAACCTGCCCTTTGTGTACCTCTCTCAGAAATTCGTACTGGAAGTGGACATTCCCGCTCACCTCAGTGTTGTTCAAAACATAGTTGTGAACTATGTAGTAATCTGGAAGGCCTGTTGTGGCATTGTAGGATGTGGGGATTCTGTTGGCCTGATCCTTTGTAATGTTGACCTTGAAGCTCCCTATGACAGATTTACCTGTGAGGAAGAATTTTGTAAATTTACCGGTTGATATTATTACAGTATCATTCCCCGGCAAACCAACCAGGTGGTAGTATCCATTCTTGTTCGTTTTCGTATACTCATGCGGAACGCCATACTGATCGAATATGGTAACGTAAATACCCTGTGTCGGTATCCCTGATTTCGTGACAATTCTTCCAGATATCTCCGCACCAGGATAGTAAGCAACTATGGGTGAGGCAAATCCCATAACCTGATCAGGTGGAGGGAAAATAAGTACTGTACCCTTCTTCTCAAGCCTGTACTGATAAGCCTGCTGGAGTGAGATCACCTTCCAGGAATGCGGATGGGCTCTTGCATTATGGTAGGGATTGTAGAATATGGGAAAATATTCAACAATGAAATGACTCATGTTCCAGGCTGGTTCCAAACTCATATTGTTTTGCCCATAGTTTATCCCTGGCAAGCCCTGCTTCTGGCCAACGGCGTAGGGTGGGTATCCAAATATAAAGCGGTATATGCTCGTGTTGTAAAATGCAGGTTTGTACTGGATCTTATACCCCACCGGAATCTTGCCGGGAGGCAATTGGCTGAGAGGATAGGTACCATTCTGAGTTACGGCAAAGATGTTGTAGTACTGATAAGGAACGATCTCTCCCTCATAATTGTAAGAGGGATGATCAGTGAGATACGCTGGAGCATAAAATATACCTGTGTTGTTCCCTGAGAACGGCAGGAGAGATGCTCCGTAGGTGGTGAGCCCAATGTACTTAATATTGAAACCGGTTATCCGGATAATATTTTGATAAGCATTAACCAGCGTAGATGTGTTGTAGTAATGCGATAGCTGCCCAGAGACGAGGGCGAAATAGGCATTGAGGCGACTTATATCGGGGATATACTTGCCGTAGATTGATGGATGCTCCTGGATCAGATATGCGTATTTCAGAGGATCCTTTACGAAATTGCTTATGTTTTTGGCTTCCCTGTATCCAAACCAGTATGATAAAGCATTGAAAACCTTCGGGGTAAGGGATTTGTTATGCTCATAGGATCCCTGTATATCTCTAGCCAGAAACAGTGATATTATCATACTCTGATTCTGGGCCAGCAGAACCTGACCTGCTACCTCATACCCTTGTTGAAAATCATCCGCAACAGTGGGATGTTTACCCTGAACCAGTTCCTGGAAACCATAGTCCCACCATGAGACATAAGCAGGCCTCTGATCGAGAGGAACGTTTCGGTCCTGATTTCCCAGCCATAGCAGGCTCTGGCTGAGTGGTTGGCTATCATTGGTTACATAAAACCCATACGTTCCGACGAATTGCCCGGCGTTCTGTGAATAATTCACAGGCCGCATGAAAGATGGAAGGGAGTAGTATATCTGATTGTTTATCTGACCCGCATTGTTTGCAGGAACAGCAGCGTTAACCATTGCTGATCCGGCGGGTATTGTCAGGGTGAGAACGAGTATAATTACAAAAGCAGCATGGAGTCCTTTGATATTGCCCTTTATGGACTTCCTGATCCCCATCTGAATGGAAACTTTTCTCTTCTTGAGATCACTCAACCTGACGGTGTCTGCCAAGAATATGAGAAATCCTGCACCCAGAGCGGCGTATGCCGGGGCTGCCGTAACGTTAAATCTTGCTGCCGCGAAACTCATATATATTGATATTATTGAAAAGATGAAAATGAAAAGCATTGATTCATTCTTGCTTTTGAGGTATCTATAAACGATATAGGCTATTCCTGACAAACCCAGTATGAACTGAAAAGCGCCAAATCCACTCACATACTCACCAAGAGGCGGAGAGGCTGCTTCTGCAATAGTGCGGTACACCCTGCTCTTTACAAAGTAACCACTACCGCTTAGAAGATACGTTATGAAAGAGTGGTAGAACACATCTATGAAGACAAAACCGATAAGACTGATCACAACAAGAAGTGATACGGATATCAGCCAGGGTTTTCTACCGATAATGTTCACAAGAACTGCAAATCCAATGGTCACAAGACCGAGGTATAGCTGTGGCATATACCAGTATGAGGCATTTCCAAGATTTACATAATAATAGGGGGGCAGGGTTAGAGCAAAAATAAAGTAGAGAATCACCACAATGAGCAAATATCCACTGGGCTTCTCCCTGAAGAGATTCAGTATCAACTGAACGAATATGTAGATTACTATGATAGCCTCAATATATGCATAGCCCTGCCAGGCGAGCGCCAGTGCTCCCAGGGACGTTCCAGCTAGCATTGCATATATAGCTCCCACCCTATTCTTCCGCAGATAGCTCAGAACCGCAGGGAGGTGCCCCTTAACGTTCAGGAAGGGGCCCAGTATTCTCTCCTTGGAAAGGCTATTTATCGATTTCTGGAAGAAGTATATGCTAAGAAAAGCAAAAATAAGTTCTGGGGTGTGCATCCTTCCATCGGAGAGCACACCTGACGATAGGTTGCTCGGCATAAGGGCATAGAGGAGAGCAGCCACCATTCCAGCTCTCTTACCAAAGAGTTCCTTGGTTATCAGGTATACTGGAACAATCAAAAGCGCTCCGAACACGGCGTCGAACTCCAGAAGAGTTAACTTTGCCGCCGTTATAATATTCATGAACGGAGACAGCATAAAGGCTACCATTATTATGAAAAAGTGAAAGAATGGGGTTCTTGGGTTAACTGAACCCACGGGGTAATTCAGCGCACTGTCAAAGGTGAGCCATCTGTGGTAGTGCAAGGTGTAAACAATAGACCTGAAATTGTAGAACGGATCACTACCCCCAGATGTTGGAAAATACGATCCGTTAAACGTAGCTGGCATGGCATATATATTGGCCAGAAACAGGTACATTATGATAAGCACGGGAAGTACGACCAGTTCTGGCATCTGCTTAACTTTGCCCAGTGATTCTTTTAGTTTCATGAAAGATAAACCTAGCATCTGCGTACTACCGGTCAGCTAAATGTAATCTCCATATAAAAAACTACTTAGATGGTGTTCAAGCACGAAAAAAATAAGCAATAAATCCATCGCTCCGTCGGATAGGCAGATCCATACGAATGATAGGAGATCAAATTAACACATTGATGAACTCGCTCACCGTGAGATGCAGTATTGAACGCACCTCTTAAACGAATACATAATCAATTGGTTTTTATCTGAAGCGTATTTCATCACTGTCACTGTCGTAATCAAGAATGCGGGCATAGCGCCCCCATCCAATGATGATGTCAAAGGTTCTCCTCTCGTTGTCGGAAGGAAAATAATTATGTATGAAGTTCTGAAGCCACTCTTTCTCCACCGATTTGTCCTGCAATTTTTGTAACTCATGAAGAAGAGTTTTGAAAGGTTCTATATGTAGTATTCTCTCCCTGACAATATCTCTCCTCTTTTCCACATCCGCCTTTAAAAATTCCCTGCCCAGGGAGGTTACAAAAACGTCTCCGTTGTCAACCTCGATAAGGCCGAGAGATTCAGCGTCCTGCAGCAGATTAAGAAGGGTGACCCGTTCCTCATCAAGCTGATCATCCAGCCTCGCTATGTCCAGAGGTTCGTTGAAATCCTCCAGAATCTCCATCAGTCCGATAAGATCACCAACTCGCCTTGTTTCTAGCATTCTTTTTGTTTCCCAGCTGTGAATATCTATACGCATATAATTTTTATGCATGAAATGATCTCTAGGTGTTGAAAAATCTGAAGCTGCAGTTAATGAACATACTCCAGGTGAGGAAAGAGAGTGGTGCGTGGCAGACGGAACTCGAAAGCCTTTCGGGATACTCCAAATCGCATCTTTCAGAAACGCTAAAAGTCCTTGAATCCAACAAACAGATCGTCCGAAAAAAGGAAGGAAATCTGCTTCTGCATGTCTGGAGTTCAGATTTTTTTCCCGGTCACCAGGAAGACCTGTTCAGAGTTGGTATTCTGAGATCTACCGAATACATACCGTATCTGCTGAGCCTTACCGGAATCCTTTCTCAGAGGGGCATAAAGATGAGGATAAGGGTTTTCGATTCTTCCATCGACATTTTGAAATCACTTCTTCTTGGATCTCTTGAGGTGGCACTGGCCCCATTCTTGACCCAGCTCATCTATGCTTCTCTGAATCCACAGGTCAGGTTCCTCCACGCCATAGCCTCAGGTGGATCGGCAATATACCAGAACAGGATCTCAACCAGCAAGGTCTGCATGGGAAGTGAGATATCCACCATGAGTCTTCTCATCAAGAAGTTTCTCACCTATAACGAGGAAATACAGTATCTACCTTACAGGACCCCCCGTGAGGGTATAAGGTCAATTGTTGAAGGCAGGGCAGGATACGTGGCTCTTTGGGAACCTTATTGCCAGATACTGAGCAAGGAAGAGAACATATCTCCCATTTTACAATACGGCGATATGCTTGGGGAAACACCCTGCTGCATAGCATCGACCACCACAGAATCCAGAGAAATTCATGGCCAGATCCTTGAAGAGGCAAGGCAGGAATATTCATCCATAGAGGTGAACAAGATTCCGAGCCTGACTGATTTCAACAAATTTTCGGAGATGCTGTTCGGTGATGTTGAAATGGAGGATGTGAAGAGATCCCTGTCTTCATATCATTTTTCCCCCGATCTAACGGAAGAGGATATTCTCCAAGTTTCAGAGGAAGCGGGTCTTATGATACCAAGGCACAGAATAATTTCGTGGCTGAGAAAATAAACTAACGGCGGATAGCTACGCAGTAATGCCTTCTTCTCGCGTCTTGCAGGCAAACCTTAATATCGATCAGCCCCGACATTCTGAGTCTTCTCAGCGCGAAGAATACCGTTCTCCTTGGCAATTGGCTTTTCGCGATCAAAGCGCTCAGATCTATTATCCCCTCATTCCTGATGATCTCGAGAATCAAGAGCGAAGAAGGGGGAAGGGAGATCTCCAGCTGTTCCATAATAAACGACGCGGATTTACTATTTATCAGGTTTGTATCGAAAGCTGAGATTTTGTTACACATAGCTTTATTTTGAATCATATATGGTTGAAGTTCAGTACTCATCATATGGAAATCTTTCAGTTTATGCATCTTCTTCTGATTTGTGAGAGGATCGCTGCGAAAAACCTGGAATTCCCACCTATGAAGAAGTATTGAATAACTCCTTTTAAATCACGGGGGACGATACATCAGTGTGCTCTGATCGTTTCCTAAAAGCTACCCATAAAAAAGGAGAGCATTTCATTTTCGCATAACGGTTAAAGCGCTGACGCAAATTATTTTAATACAATGTAAGATTCCACCACCATGCCCCTGAAGGTTAAGGAATTCATGACAAAAGACCCAATAAGTCACGTTGTTCCCAGCCCCATCAATGAGATCGTCTCAATTCTAATAAAGAACAACATAACCGGCATTCCGCTACGAAACCAGGACGGAAAGTACGTCGGTATGGTAAGCAGGAAAGACATCTTCAAAAATCCGGAAGAGACCCAGCTGGCTATGGTTATGAGAAAATCAGAGCCCGTGAATGAGAACGACTCAATAGAGGACGCAGCCAAGATAATCGTTTCTCAGGGGCACAGGCACATCACGGTTGTTAATGATGACAACGAGATAGTTGGTATACTCACTCCACAGAATTTTCTTTCCTTTGTTAGGGAAAAATTCGGTACCATTCCGGTGGATAGATTCTCATCAAAATTTGTATATCCTGTGTGGAACAAAACGCCCCTTCCCGTGTTCTACCATATCATTCAGATAACGTCTCTATATGCTTTCCCCGTTATAGACAGAGATGGTAAGCTGATAGGAATTGTTACTGACCGGGACATCTTTGACAACATAGACCTTAGAACCGAGCTCATAAAATCGGAGACCGGCATGGCTGACGATGAGGATCCCTGGTCATGGAGTGGCATAAGGAATGTTTTCTCCTATTTTGTTCAGCGTAACCGGATTTCGCTGCCCGATATTCCACTTGATGATGTAACCATCAAGAATCCATACTATGTGGTATCCGACTCTCCCCTATCCGATGCTGTAGAGGTTATGCTCAAAGGCAACTACAACCAACTTCCCGTGCTATCCGGTGGAGGCAAACTCCGTTCCATGCTTTACGATATAGATATACTCGGTGTTTTCCTTGAAGAGTACTAAGGACGAGTTAGACAGGATTGTGGAGCTCGCCAAGAGAAGGGGTTTTTTCTGGCCATCCTTCTCAGTGTACGGTGGAGTATCCGGTTTTTACGACTATGGCCCGCTCGGTGTTTTGTTAAGAGACAATATCATAAAGATATGGAAGGAGAAGATCCTTTCAATCGGAGGGATCTTCATAGACACTCCCAATATCTCACCGGAGGAGGTTTTTCAGGCCTCCGGACATCTTGAGAGGTTTTATGATCTCGCCGCTGTATGTGCGTCTTGTGGGAGTAAGTTTAAAGTTGAAACGCTTCTGCAGGATAATGGTATTGACGAAAGTAGATATGGTGAGTTTACAACCGCGGAATCGTTAAATGAAAACAACATAAGGTGCCCAAGGTGTGGATCGAAGTTCAGGGAGACTACAAATCTTTCTCTTATGTTCGAATTGCTCAGCAGATACGGTGATCGGGGAAATCTTTATCTTAGACCTGAGACCGCTCAGGGAGTTTTTGTTAATTTCAGAAATCTCCTGAACTTTAACAGAGATAAACTACCAATAATAGCGGCGCAGCTCGGTAAAGGTTTCAGGAATGAAATTGCTCCTCGCCAGGCCCTCTTAAGACTTAGGGAATTCTATATGGGGGAGGTGGAGGTGTACCTCAGCAATGATCAAAATTTTCAGCCGGAATCTAAGATGAAGCTAAAGCTTTTGCCAAGAGATGGTGTCACCCGTTTTCTCTCTCCGGCTTCTGCAGTTCAACAGAAGATCATAAGGGATCCCAACATGGCATATTTCATTGAAATTGTATATCAAATCCTCCTGGATGTTGGGATCTCACCAGAAAGAATCAGATTCAGGCAGCATAGAGAAGATGAACTATCTCATTATTCCTCTGATTGCTGGGACGCGGAAGTAACCATTTCGGGTGAATGGGTAGAGGTTGTTGGTGTAGCTGACAGGGGCACCTATGATCTGACGAGACATCAGAAATATTCCGGTTTCGACCTCACCTCAAAGGATCGACAGGGTAAAAAATTCATCCCGAGGGTAATAGAGCCATCGTTTGGATTTGATCGGATTCTTCTGGCGTCAATGATCTCATCTTACAGCGAGAGGAAGAAGGGCTACAAGGTTCTAAGCCTACCCAAGAGAGTTTCACCTTACAGCGCTGCAATATTACCCCTACTCAGAAAGGATGGTCTCAGAGAATGGGCGCTTAACCTTTACAGTAAATACAAACGCGTGGATCCATATGCTACCTTTGATGAAAGCGGCTCCATAGGGAGGAGATATGCAAGGCAGGATGAGATAGGAACGCCCTACTGCGTAACCGTGGATTATGATACACTTAACAACGGTACCGTTACCGTGCGTGACAGGGACTCCACGAAACAGATCAGAATTAAATCAGAGATCCTTCTCAGGGATGGTGGCATTTTAACAGCCTCAAAAGAATTCGATTTCACCGGATGATGTGGATTATCCTTGCAGGGCAGAGAGCTTCAGCAAGCAGGGCATCTTTTAGCTGTTCTTCCTCCACATGATCTGATGCGGGAGATGCTTTACCATCCCTATCCATGTGCCAGAAATCCGGATCTATGGCGGTACAAACAGCATCTCCAAGGCATTCTTCTCTCCTGTAAACGATCCTGTATCTATGACTCATCCCGCTTTCCACCTGCAATCTTCTTGAGTGCGTTGAGTGATAACAACGCACATTTCTCCCTGACAGGACCAAGGTAGATACCCAGACTCTTTAAAAATACTTCTTCCCTTATCTGCTCAACCTCGTGGATCTCCATACCCTTGACCCTTTCTGTGAGGATGGATGCGGCAGCCATGCTAACAGAACACCCTCTCCCTATGAATTTGATATCCTCTATCCGGGAATTTCGGATATTTACCGTAAAGTGAAGTGCATCCCCGCAGACGGGGTTATACTCGGTGATTGCGGACGTTGGATGTTCGATCCTTCCGTAATTTCGCGGATTTCTGTAATGATCCAGGATCATTTCTTCGAAGCCCTCATTTCCCACATTCACAACCCCCTAGAAATTTCAAGAAGAGCTGACATGAACAGATCAACATCGCTCTTTCCATTGTATATGTAAAATGAGGCTCTTGCCGTCGCAGCGAGTCCGAGCAACCCCATCAACGGCATAGCACAGTGATGACCAGATCTTACCGCTATTCCCCTTTTGTTGAGTTCAGCAGCAATGTCGTGGGGATGAATGGCCCCTCGGGCCAGTGTGCTGTCCTCAGAAAGATCATCGACACTGAACGATGGCTGGTTACCTATGTTGAAGGCGTAAACTCCTCCTCTGTGCGTAACATCCCTTGGACCGTAGGATCTCAGATTTCTTATTGACATTTCATCTTCCAGATTGAGGATATGCTGCATAAGATCCATCTCATGCTTCTTAACGTTCTGCATTCCGAGTCTCCGCAGATAGTTAACAGCAGCGGAGAGCCCTACCGCACCCTCAACATTTGGCGTTCCGGCTTCAAATTTTAACGGAACATCCGCGTAGGTAGAAGATTCATATGTGACGGTTCTGATCATCTCACCGCCCCCCATGAATGGTATCAATTCATCGAGAGCTTCAGGTTTCCCGGCAAGGCCTCCAATCCCTGAGGGGCCCAACATCTTGTGACCAGAAAATGCATAAAAATCGCAGCCTATTTCATCAACATTCACGGGCATGTGGGGAACAGCCTGCGCCCCGTCAACGATGCTGACAATACCGTTGTCCCTGGCATAGGAGCATAGCTCTTTCACAGGATTTATACTTCCAAGAACGTTGGATACGTGGGAAACAGAGAGAATCTTTGTTCTTCTGTTGATCTTCGATACAAGATCATCAACATCCAGCAAACCTGACTCTGTCAGCTTTGCGTACCTTATTCTCACCCCCTTACTCTGAAGAAACTGCCACGGTACGATGTTGGAATGATGTTCCATCTCTGTCAGGAGTATCTCATCTCCGCTCTCGAGACGGGTTCCCAGAGAATAGCTCAGAAGATTAAGTGCCTCAGTTGTATTCCGCACAAAAACCAGAGATGAGGCATCTCTGAGACCAACGAATCTTGCAATGTTCTCCCTCGCCTTCTCGTACATGTCTGTGGCCTCTTCACTGAGTGTGTAAATCCCCCTGTGGACATTGCTATAATGGTTCTCATAGTAATCTATCACAGCCTCTATAACCTGTTTCGGTTTCTGTGTTGTCGCTGCATTGTCCAGGTACACCACATCTCTTCTGCTGAGAAGAGGGAAGTCTTTTTTCACTTCCTCCGAATCAAACATGCTCCCTCACTCCTCTCCCTTTGCGGAAAAGGACGAAAGACGGGCAATATGATTCAAAAGAATATCACTGTCGCTCTTTTCCAGCAACCATGAAACAAAACCATCCACAATCATGCTGGTTGATGAGGTTTCATCAATTCCTCTTGAGCGAAGATAGAAAAGCTCATCTCTATCGATCGTGCTGATAGCTGATCCGTGTTTGGACCTGGTGTAACTATTCCTGATGATGAGTGAGGGTTTACTGTTGGCATACGCCTCCCGGGACATCAGCAAAATCTTTGAATCGTAGAAACCGGATGACATTACACCACTCTCTTCTATATCAATGGATCCGCGGTGCAGCATGGTGCTGTGATCCCTGCTGATCCCTCTAACGCGAACATTCGAAGAGGTGTTTTTTCCCGTCTGAAACGTATTGTCACCTATATCTACCTTCTGATCTCCCGCACTGAAATTAACACCGTTCACCTCATATGAAGAATGATCGCCCCTGAGTTCTCCCTCTGTGTGAAAGATCACTCTCCCTCCGCCAGAGTTAACATGGAAAATTCGGAGATTGGAATTTCGATCAAGGAAGGACCGCAGGTAGCATATATCAGTAACACCAACAGATTTCTCCTGAAGATAGTTGTACTGGAGCCTGGAGTTTTCCTCGAGAAATATGTAGATGTTGCGCCCTTGAATCGATTCCCCTGATAGATGACTCCGGTAGATGTCAGTAACAGTGGCAGAGGCACCTTTTCTAAGATAAATAACCGATTTGGAAGCTGAGCTGTAATTCGCGTGAAGAGACGTCTCTATAGAAATTTTTCTGTTCTCTGAGTTCTCGTCCACGAGAAGAAAATACCCTGAAGTCCACCCGGAGTTGATGATCTGCTCCATCCTCTTCGTTCCGATCTCTTTAAAGACTCTGCTGGCCATCAGATCGGGATAGTGCTCGATTGCGTCCGAGAGGGGCTCAAAGACTATCTGTCCGGATAATGTTGGTACCTCCTCATCTCTTATGAAAATGTCCGGCTCATACCTGGGCTCCTCAGCATAACCAGCTGAAACTCTTTTCTGCCCTATCATTCTGATAAGGTCTTCTTCATCGATCTTAACGTAGTCTCTGGTCGTTGGACTTTCCCTGAAGTTTCTCGGGGAACTGTACAGGAACTTTCTGAATGCCTTAGACCTGTAGGCAAAGGTTGAGTCATCGAAGCGCTCTCTTATCATATCTTCATACTCTTCTGTCCTGATCATCCCACAGCACCAAACTTACTCATTTCCAGTCTTACGAGCCTGTTCATCTCAATAGCGAATTCCATTGGTATCTCCTTCATGACATCATCCAGGAATCCGAGTACTATCATGGAGCTCGCCTCATCCTCAGAGAGCCCCCTTGAACGCATGTAGGTGAGTTCTTCTGTTCCAATTCTCCCGACGGATGCCTCATGCGCAAACTGTGCCGTCGGTTCATGCACCTCATCATGAGGATATGTGATGGACTGTGAATTATCATCGATGAGCAACGCATCACACTGCACAAAACTCTTTGATTCCAGCGCGCCCTTGTTTATTCTCAGGAGACCCCTATAAATGGCAAGACCGTTATCAACACTGAGACTCTTCGCAATTATTCGAGAGTTTGTGTGTGGAGCCAGGTGGATTGCTTTGGCACCGGTATCCTTCACCGTATCTGAGGTAGCGAGAGATATATTAAGATTCGATGTTGTCGCATAGGGTCCCCTTAAATACGATGATGGGTAAAGCATCGTTACCTTTGAGCCCAAGGAACCACCTACCCATTCCATCTTCGCACCCTTCTCCACCCACGCCCTCTTGGTAGGAAGATTATATACACTTTTCGACCAGTTCTGGACGCTCGTGTATCTAACCTGGGAATTCTCCTTTGCATAGATCTCCACGATTGCACTGTGGAGAGAGTTTCTGTCATATATGGGAGCGGTACAACCCTCAACGTAGTGTGCTTTTGAACCTTCATCGGCGATAACTATCGTATGCTCGAACTGGCCGCTCGATTCTCCATTCATTCTGAAGTAGGTCTGCAGGGGCATGTCAATGTGGACACCCCTGGGAACATATAGGAAGGATCCACCACTCCACACGGCGCCGTTGAGGGCAGCGAATTTGTTATCTGTGAAGGGGACAGCCCTGCAGAAGTATTCCTTAACCACATCAGGATACCTCTGAACGGCAGAGTCCAGATCCATGAAAATAACTCCCTTATCCTCCCACGTCTTCTTGAGATTGTGGTACACGCCCTCACTATCGTACTGTGCTACGGATCCAGCAAGGTACTTTCTCTCCATTTCTGGAACACCGAGCTTTTCAAAGGTATCCTTTATCTCTTGAGGGACTTCCTCCCAGTCATTGGTCTTCCTGTCATCCGGTTTGATGTAGTAGGTGGTGTTCTCCCAATCAATACCGGATAGGTCTGGACCCCACTCAGGAACCTTCTTCTTCTGGAATATCTCAAAAGCCTTCAGTCTCAGCCTTCGCATCCAGTCCGGTTCCTTTTTTATCTCAGAGATCTCTTCAACAACAGATCTGGTGAGACCTTTTCCAGTGCTGTACACTGGCCTGGAGTTATCGTGAAATTCAAACTCACTCCTGCTGGCGTACTTCAGTTCTCCCAGCAAATCCTCAAGCTCTTTTTCCCTTTCAAGCCTAACTTCCAACGGTCACACCCCTGACCCACTCATAACCTTCCTTCTCAATGCTGTTTGCAACATCGACACCGCCATTAATCGCTATCGTGCCATTTAAAAGAACATGAACGAACTCGGGTTCTATGTCTTTGAGTATCCTCTGGTAATGCGTTATAATGAGAAACGCAACGGATTCACTGTGATAGGCCCGAATTTCCTCAGAGATCAGTTTCAGAGCATCAACGTCCAGGCCAGAATCTATCTCGTCAAGGATAACAAACTTTGGCCGGAGTACCACCATCTGAAGGATTTCAAGCCTTTTTTTCTCACCACCCGAGAAACCATCGTTTACGGATCTGGAGAGAAATGATTCGTCAAGACCAACCCTCTTTAAATAAGATCTGACCATCTTGTAAAAATCGGTAACCCCCATCTTCTCGTCCGGATGCATCTGATTGTATGCAGCCCTCAGAAAGGAAGATATTTTCACTCCTTGAAGCTCCACCGGTTGCTGATAGGCGAGGAACAATCCGCGCCTGGCCCTTTCTTCGGGTGGAAGATTGCTGATATCCTTTCCATCAAGCATTATGCGACCTGAAACAATCTCATAATCGGGATGTCCCATCAAAACATATCCAAGCGTGCTTTTACCGGCGCCATTCGGCCCCATAAGAGCGTGTATTTCACCGCCTCTAATCTTCAGTGAAAGGTTTTTAAGGATAACTTTGCCCTCTCCTCTCACTGTCCGTGCTGTTAGATTATCTACGAACAACTCAGACATCTCAATCACGGTGCATGATAGTTTTGTGATATATAAACATATATTCCTGTTTAAATTGTATAAAACTTAAATATCTTATGATAATCCACAACAGAAAATGGAAGGAGACGTTTCAAATATTGAGCTGCTTATGGGTCCAACCAGATCCAGAATTCTTCACGAACTCGCATATTCTGATAAGAATCTGGATAGCATAGCAGGCCTTCTGAAGATAGGAAAAAATGCTGTGAAGGAACATACCGATCTCCTCGAGAAGAAGGGGTACATTCAGTCTTACTTCAAGAATGAGGGTGTAGGAAGGCCAAAGAAATACTTCAGACTGACAGAGAAGGGTATTTCTCTCTTTCCGAAGCAGTACTCACTCCTTGCAAAGCTTCTGATAGAAGAGATCGAGGAGGACTTAGGGCAGGGATACCTTAATGAGCTGTTGGGAAGGGTCGCCAGAAGGATGCTCTCCTCAGAAGATGTTAAGGATCATGATCATAGTAACGCAAGTAGAGAAGATAAAATCAAGAGACTCAAGGAGTTCGTTCTATCACTTAATCGCCTCGGCTATTTTGCGAAAATTGAGATCGATGCTGATCGTGTAAGGATAATACGTCACAACTGCATATTCTATGAACTGGCCAAGACCAATGAGCAGATAATATGCGGTGAACTTGGTAAGAATATTGTTAAGGATGGTGTGGGTACCTCATTCACCATAAATGAAACCATTTCGGGAGAAAAACGTACCTGCGTCGTGGAAGTTAGAATTCCTGAAGAAGCCTGACTCTGCTCCAGATGGCTTTGTGTGTTTTAACGACCCCGATTGAAATCGATTGCGAATTTGCAGGCTGGCTTCCCTGAGATCTGGGTTTCGTGAAGTTCTATCGTTGCTCCAAGAATTGCACCATAAATATTCTTCTCCACCTCGCACGTGGAGGGGTATATTCTGGCAAATTTCGCCAGAGGGCATTTGGTATGAATTACCTCAGCATAGTTCTCATCAACCACGCTCACCGTTGCCCCGAAACCCTCCTCATCCCACAGCTTAACCAGCTGCTCCAGTTTCTCCTGAGGGCTACTTCCTGATATTCTCAAGATAAATTTTTGCTTCAGATCTTTCCCGACGGCATCAATATATCTGGTGATCCATTGCTCACCGTTTTCGTTTGATAAAAACTCAAAGAAGCGCTCCAGATATTTGGCACCATCATTGAAATAACTTATACCAACCTCTGTCAAATGGTACAGAAAGTATGGCCTGCCCTTATCGCTCTTCACAACCTTACGCCCAAGAAGTCCTTCGGTTTCCAGGGACTTCAGATAATTGTGCGTGTTGCTTACACTGAGATTAAGTGTGTTTGCTATGTCCCTAACTGTCAGGGAACCTTTTATTTTAACCTCGTATATAATGCGCTCCTTGGGACTCATCTATTAAAGGTTTATTTCATAATCCTCATAAATATTTATCTATAAACCACAAACTTAATAAACAGATACTAGGGTCATCCATAGGTTTCGTCATCGGGAAACCTGTTGTAGTACTGATAGTAGGAATCCCCACGCTGGGAGATGGTGTACTCTGATGTTACGGCAGCCTCGAAATTACCATACACTTTGCGGATCTTCTCCTCAACGGGTAGATATATTTCCAGAGCTTCCTTAACGTGTTCCGGTTCAATAAGTTTAGATCCAGCGAAGACCGCTATATCTCCTGAAGCACGGATCAGACCTCCAAGCTCTCTCAGCCGTAACGTGAGTGCATTTTCCCGGTTATCTATCAATTTTGCTCTCCTCTTCCCCTCCTGAATGATAAGATCTGCAGCCTCCATTGACATATGTGGTATCTTTCCATCATTAGCGATCTCCTGAGCTATGAACTGAAGATACTTGATCCTGTTCTCCTGATTATCTGGTATTGAAACCTTCATGAGAATCTCATAGCCATTTCCAACAATGCGTGATCTGAGTGCACTGAGTATGTACTGGAGATCCTGAACATTACAAGCTGCAACGAGAACAAAATCGCAGGGTACGTTGTCTACCCTCACGCTTGCACCTGCACTCTGCGGGTTCCTGCCGGATATGGGAAAAACCTTCTCCTGCATGGCAGTTAGTATGTACCTCTGTAGATCGCCAAGGTGACTTATCTCATCGATGAAGAGTACGCCTTCGTGGGCTTCATGAATGGCCCCAGCTATAACACGTTCATAGGGTAACGTCCCGAGCTGAGGATGGCCACCATAGGGATCGTGTCTAACATCACCGAGCAGTTCCGTTTCACTCGCGCCGGTCGCCAACACAAAGGGGTTCCTATCTATGGGAACAATCGTTTTGCTTGGACTCTTCTTCTCCATCTTTCGTTTCCTTTCCAGAGTTTTCTGATCGAGAACACGTATCTTATCTCCGGCACGTTCGTAAACAATAACCTCCTCACGATCTCCGACCTTGACTGTTGATGATATGCGCTCATTAGAGTTCTGAACTCCAAATGCTGCACCAAGCACATTGAAAACGTCCCCGAACGGACCTGCCTGTCCCGTTTGAATCTTTGAAGCCCCGCACGAGGGGCAGACGGTCTCAGTTGGAAGGGAGTAATGCCCACATTTTTGACACCTGTAACCAAGCCTCTCCGCAACGTGAAGTGGAGCACTTTCAGGATCGATCAAAACTCCCTCTGTTGCGCTTGCCTCAAGTTTTTCGGCCTTCACCTCATCATAGCTTTTAACCTCAACGAATGGCCTTTCCGGCTGTATGGGATTGTGAACAACCCTCAGTTCTTCTCTGGGACGGGGAATGGAGAGGGCTATGGCCTGAGCGATCATAGATTTGCCAACGCCAGGTGGACCTACCAGCAGAAGGTTACGCCTCTGTTTCGCAGCTATAGATGCGTACCTTACTGCCTCTTCCTGACCGATGATCCGATCAAGTGGATTCTTCGGTATATCTATAAACGATGTATCTGGAATATCAGCCGGATTGAAATTTATGTATGATTCTCCCATGCTACTACCCGCATATTGGATGGTTTTTTCGTTACCTGCCCGATTTTCACACCATATATAGTTCTGATCCCCTTCTCATAGGCGATATCAATAAGCCTCTGAGTTATCACACCCCCGGTTAGGATTGTGTTTCCCTCCGTGATTGAGGAGAGGCTCTCAACAGACTTGGAAAGGGGGAATGATGCCACGAGATCACCAGATTCAAGATATACCTCCGTCATCTTTTCCCTCTTTAGTTCACCAATTCTGCCCTTTATGCTTCCCGGGTTTGAAAGTGAGAATGTGGTGTTTTCAGGCTCCGGTTTGCTTCTTCTGCCATCTCTGATGGATTCTTCGGGCCTGGGAAGACTTTCAGGTTCAGCCCTCTTGTGCGTGGAATTACGCTTCTCAACTACAGGCGCTCTGGTTTCTTTTGCCCCGTTTTGCGACGTTGCGTTCAGATGCCCCTCTCGTTCATTGTAATGCTTAAGTTCCTCCATCATGCCCTTAGAACTGAGATACTGCTCTGTGGGAGTTTTATATCTCAGAGCCTTGACAATTTGCTTATAGGTCAGCTCCTCGACCTCCGTTCCAGGAGGAGCTCTGGCAACAAAATCCACCTCTGCAACCTGAAGCATTTCCTTTAGAATCAGATCACCGCCTCTATCACCGTCAAGAAAAACGATGGTCGTACGTTTCTTTGACAGTTCCTGAACGGTCTTTGGAATGCTCGTTCCCTGAACCGCTATGGTGTTCTTGATACCGTATTTCAGGAGATTGAGAACATCATTTCTGCCCTCAACGACTATGATAGAATCGGACTTGGAAATAGCGGGACCAGCAGGCAGATGTTCCTCGCCATAGGAAAGTATCTCCGATTTCTCAACCTCCTCTTTCACCGCCTGTATGAGATCATCCGATATTCCCTTGGAGTTGTTGTTCATCTTCTGATAGAGCTCTTTCGCTCTTTCAACGATTCGAAGTCTCCTCTGGATCCTTACATCCTCCATGGATTCTATCTCAACTTTCGCCTTACAGGGACCGATGCGATCAATCGATTCAAGAGAAGCAGCAAGAATAGAGGTTTCTACCTGGTCAAGACCAGATGGTATAACCACCCTCCCTTCAGTTTTGCCTTTTTTGCTATCGATCTCTACTTCTATTCGGCCTATCTTACCGGATTTCTGAAGATCACGAAGATCGAGCTCCTCTCCAAGAAGACCTTCCGTCTGACCAAAAATTGCACCGATAACATCTGGTTTCTCAACCACCCCGTCTGTAAGTATCTTTGCTTTTATCAGATATTTTGTTAAATTTGGATCTACATTCAATATATTCACCTTCCTGAGGTTTGCGAATGCCCGATAAACCAGAATAAAGGAGTTCTATTCCGTCTATCATCATTTGCCAACCTAATACTAAAAAATATATAATGTATTCGTTTGATTGTTTCGTACTCTTAAAAATCCATGGCCACGCCTTTCATAGACGATCAGCTTTTCACGCCTTATGTCATAGAATTATATTATATTCTATCTATGATGAGCTCCTTACAGGGGATCTGTTAGAACTAGCACCATTCTAGTAATGGAAGTCAGGTGAGATTGAATATAAATTTTAGTTTATAGATCTGTTAGCACTAGCACCATTCTAGTGCCGAGACAGGTTTTCTTGCTGATCCTTCATATTATATATATACACGTATAACATGATCCCGTAACTTATGAAAAGATTCGGAATAGCAGGAATACCTTTAACGAGTAAAGGAAGAACCCTACTTGATTCAATTGCTGATGTTCATTTTTTAGGTCTCACCTCCCTTGAGGTTCAACTCCTCAGGGTAAACGTAGAGCAGGTTCCCTCTATGGAACACAGTGGAATGTTTCCCAGGGACGTTGAAGATTCCATTGTTGTAAACGTATTGCGCCCCGATGAAAACGGCAATTATGTGTCCATAGGAACCGATAGCATTATTGAAGAGGAGGATATTGTAGAGAAGCTCTTCTGGAATATGGCAAGAAATTACGACGAGATCCTCGATGCTGGGGAACTCTCCAGAGAGCTCGATGTGGAGCTCTCGCTTCACGCACCATACTATATGGACCTACTTGGTGATGATGATATTTCCACCCGTTCTTACGAACATCTGAAATGGTCAATGGTTATTGCCAAGGGTATGGGTGCGAAGCGCATCATCACACATACTGGCTTCTATCATAAGGGGAAGAAAGAAAGTCTCAGGAGGGCCAAGGACATATACTCCACTCTAGGCAATGAGTTTCCTGTGGAGAAGGGTTTCCCATACATCGGGGTAGAAACATCCGGAAAGAGTGAGATATTTGGTACTGTGGAGGAGCTAATCTCCATCGCCAGAAGGGTCAAAGAGGTTGAGCCTATAATGAATCTGCCTCACATTCATTCTCTGTCAAACGGGGGTCTTATAGAACTTAAGAACTTTGAGGAAATGGTGAATACGTTCAAGAAATTCGCGAAGAATGAGCTCTATGTTGAGTATGCTGGAGTTAGCTATCGCTCTGGCAATGAGGTAAAAATTATGCCCATAAAATATGGGGATCTTAAATTTGAAACGTTTTCAGAATTACTCGTTGAAGATGAAGACGATTACAACATCATTTCATTTTCTCCCTTATTGGAACACGATGCCCAGTACATGGAGCTTATATTTCTGAGATCACTGTCGAGAAAACTTCAGAGATTGGAAACGTTGAGGAAGAGAGCCAAAAAGGTGGAGACCGTGACACGAGAGTACAACATAAAAAAAGGTCGAAAAGTTGACAATGATACGATAAAAGAAGCATGTAATGATATTTTTGGAAATGCAAAAGTGGCTTCAAGCGGTCATATAATAAGCAAAACCCCGGGGCTGAACAAAATCGAGGCATTCACCGACGGAAAAAAACTCTACGTAACCACGGAGAGTTCACCCAACCGGTCTGATTATGCAAATGCTGTGAAACTCTATAACGAATTCATAGAAAGGATCACCGGGACAACATCGAAAGAAAGAAGAAAGAGACTTCAGAAGAAGAGGTGACCCATTTTTGAATGGCATGCTGGCCAGATCAAGGGCGTTTCCGACAATTGGACTTATTCTGCTTGGGGGACTTTCCGATACGAGGAAGAGGTTTCCTCTTCATGCTTCTGCAGGTATAGCCTATACGAATCTGAAGAGTGAGACCTACAGTGAAACCTCGATATTCACGGGAGACAACCCCATCGGTACGATTGATGGGGTTCCGGTAAGTGATAACTACCGATCACCTTTTGCTGTAATCAGAAAATACAGAGGCGTTTTAGATCAAGCCGGGTATGATGTTTCAAAGCTTGGCTTTAGATCTGAAAACAGAGGTATCGTAAGTGGCAGCTCTGATTCTGGTGCAGCGGCTTTTGGGGCTTCTCTAGAGGCCATCTCTAAAACTTCTCTGGATCTGCAAGAACTTGAAAACGATCTCAGAGTTATCTCAGAGAGCGTTGGAAGAAGCCTCCACGGCGGATTGACTGTCACTGAGGTTGTGAACGGTGTTCCTGTTACAGATCAGCTTGCCGGACCAGATGCCTTCTCCGGCTACACCATCGTGGCCGGGCGATTTAACCACAAGAGGAAACCTTCAGATGCCATACACACCAACATAGTGAAGAGCCCTGAGTATGAGAAAAGAATAGAATCAGCTAACAGAAAGGCAAAGTTACTGAGAGAACTCGTGGATGATAGAGACTGGGACGGCGTTTTTGAGCTCGCAAAAGAAGACACCGATGAGTACCACAGGATCATAGAATCTGTCGGAGTTCGCATAATAGAGGACGACATGCGAAAATTTATCCGCATGCTTAGAGAACTATCACGGGAGGTATGGTGCCCATATATTGTAACAGGCGGACCAAATGTTTTTGTCATTACACACCGAGATGATGCAAACTTCATTGCGGAGAAATCGATCGACTATGGTGCATCACCCGTTATTCTCAAAGTAACCGGGGGACCCATCACCTTTTCCCCCTGAAATGCATCCACAGCCGTCTGTATGGGAAGAATATAACCGTTATACCTGCTGATATGGTTGTTATAAGGTACATATACGCTCCATGGGGGACCTGGTTCTCCTGCTTCTGCAGCCCGAGTTTCCACAATATCGTCAGTTTGATTAACCCGAACCAGGGAATCTCACCTATCACCTTTCCAACAATATTTGAGATTTTAACGGGTGGATCCTGAAAACCGAAGATGCCATCTTGATCTGCGGCGGCATATGCCTCAACACTCTCATTGTATGAAACGTTGAGGTTGGCCAGATTGTAGTCACCGCATGTTACAAAACCTGATTCATTCCTGTATTGTTCAATGTAAACGAGAAGGTTTCTATGTGAATACCCAACGTTCTTTATGATGACATAGCTGTGTGTGACCACCAACCAGGACTGGTTGTCATATCCCAGAACTACGGGGTTGCCATCAACCCACTGAAGATAAAACATTGCGCGGTGGATGATCGAAATACCGTCAGGAGCTCTATAAACAATCACATTGCCGTAATCTCCAAATGATTGAAAGCCCGACGAACGCCCCAGTACATACGTCTCGATCCCACCTATTCCCGATACCTTCTTAATGATTGCAATATCACCAGTGTTAAGAACCAGTGGTTTCCAGGAAGCAGAGTGCTGCATACTCTCAGACGTAACGATCGTCACTGGAGGAAAAACACCGGAGTAGACCTGAAAAATCAAGATGGCTGCAACAAAAATTACAACTGTGACGTTCCGTACACGTTCTTTCTTCATCTCATACTGACAGGTAAAATGAAAATAAATAAATGCAGATCTCTTACCTTATGTTTGTCTGCATACCTCAAAAGCAAAGAATAGTGGCAAAGGTTAAATCGTACATTTTAATAACAATCCAATAAATGGCGAACAAAAAGGAAGAGGGGCTACAATCTGGCGCTGGGTTGATAAGATATTTTGAGGAGGAGGAAATAAGAGGTCCAGCTCTTGATCCCAAGTTAATAATATATATCGCAATAGCCCTTGCGGTAATCGTAGAACTTGTAAAAGTATTCTGGCCCATCTAACAATGCAGATGATTCCATAAGCTTCCCAAACTCTCATAAAGGGTCCACGTTTTTTAAACAGCTGAAAGGTTTGGATTATCCTCCTGATCACACTAGAAATTGTTCCTTGTTGAATTTTCCATTATTCACGTTGTTTACGACAGGTGGAAACAGAATGGGATTCATCCGCTTCCGTGGATTCGCCTTCTTCCTATTCTAAGGGAAAGAAATAAATTGTTTATTTTAATGCCCCTGCAATGCTCCGGTGGTGTAGCCCGGCCAAGCATTAGGGGCTCTCAATCCCTCGACCCGGGTTCAAATCCCGGCCGGAGCATTTTAAATTCTGCTATGGATGATCTCCAATTATGTATTTCTCTTCAGAACCATGATCTCCTTGAATTAACCAGATCCCTTCCTATACCTATAGAGATCAAGCCGCACAATGATGCAAACCATATTATAAATTTCTTCATGCTTCCTTTTGAAACCGTTGTGCAGCCGCTATTTTGATTGAACAATATTGCATCAAAAATACATCCAAAGATCCCATTCCCTGCCCTTTCTTGCTCTATTTGATGTGATACAGAGACTTCGATCCGGTAGAATGCTCATTTCCTGCTAATGCTCATACTTCATTATTCTCTTGCATTCTTCCTTTTGGTAGTTAGATTCCTTCAAGTTTCTTAACACGGGATCGACGGATGACAACTCTTTTTTTAGTCTTTCGGAAATATGGGGCTACCCACCCTACCTGTTTATAGTGACAACAAACATACTCTTATCCACACAGGCTTAGTTCTTCTTGATGATTCAAATAGGGCCATATTTTACTACGAAGGAAATGGTGTCTTCATTATTTCATAAACATAGAGCAATACTGGCTTTCCAGGCATATAAATTTCGCCCAAATAAATGGGGGTTTTATCGTTATAATCAATTGCGCTACAACGGACAAGCAGGTACTCCAAAAGATTGTGCTGTTTTCAACATTGAAGAATTAGAATAGAAATGCTGCCTCAATGGTGAATAAAAACGACCAGACCAAGATAAAATATGACCTCTGAGGAAATTCTATGGTGAACACAGAATTTTAAGAGGTCGTTGAGCCCACGATCATACACCTGATCATCACCCGCTCGATGATATACTCAGCAGAATCGCGCAGAATTATTCCTGATCAAGAGGATCCTTCGGCTAGAAGGCCCGATTGTCTTGTTCTAAACAATCATCAATGAAGAATTGCAAATTCAGTAAAAATGATAAATGAGAGTAAAAACTCTGCTCTCTCACGCACTACATCCGCTATTATTAAATGAGGCCTACTTTCTGAAGTTCAGTTTTAACGTGTATTACGGCCTGTTCGATCTCACTCTCTTCCTTTGCTCCAGTGCAAACCACTTTGCCTGAGCCAAAGAGCAAAAGAACAACCTTCGGTTCTTCGACACGATAGACGAGTCCTGGGAACTGTTCCGGCTCGTATTCAACATTCTCAAGTCCAAGAGACATTGCTATGTCCGTTAGGTTCAGTTCCTCTCCAAGATCGTAAACTGCAACAATATTCTGCACTATGATGTCAGGTTTATCATAAACCTCTATACCTGCATCCTTGAGCTTTTTGATTATTATGTCGATAGTCCTCTTCACGTTCTCTAGATTTTTAGCTCCGGTACAGTTGACCTTTCCGCTTCTGAATATCAACACAGCAGTTTTTGGTTCCTGGAGACGATATATCAAACCAGGAAACTGTTCCGGCTCGTATTCAGAACCCTCCAAAGCAAGGGCAATTCTGCTCAGATCAAGATGCTCTGCGAGTGACGTGGACGCCACAATATTCTCAACGGTTATCCTCTCCCTTTCACTCATAACAATTCCTCTTCCTTTAAATAGCCACTATATATATAAAACATTGCTAGTGGCTTCTTTTTACCCCCGGTTAAGATCATAAAATCGGCGATCAAGAACCTGAGCCCGGAAAAATGGTGTCCACTTCCAGATCGTAAGATATTATATCTTTTCCCCTTTTCATTTTCACATATGAAGGGCATCTCTGGCGTAATCAGACATCATCTCGGGATTCCATGGAGGATCCCAAACAAGCTCTATGTCAGCGGCTTCCACTCCCGGTATATTTTCAACCACCTTCTGAGCCTCAGCAAGTATCCAGGGCGTCACAGGACACGTTGGAGCGGTCATCGTCATTTTTATATAAACTCTATCACCGTTGATCTGCACATCATATACGAGACCCAGGTTCACGACATCCATACCTATCTCGGGATCAGAAACCTGCTTCAGAGCTTCGAGTATCTCTTCCTTGCTCACCATTGATGCTCCCATTTTTGGAAGTTATATAATCATTTTGTAATCTCGAGACAGTCAAATTTTCGTTGATCACCTGCGAATCGATAGAATGTTTCAGTGGGCCTCCGTGGATTTTGAACCTCTTTTTGAGTGATTCCAATCAAATGGGAAAGTCATCGTTATAACAACACGTCCTATCCAATGATCTGGGGAATCCGTATGAAATTTGATTTATTTGTTATGGCTCTCGTTTTTGCTCAGGATCAGAGAACGGATAATCAGGTGGATAATCAGAAATTTCAACCAAGAATTGACAATCTCGTAATCTCAAACACTTATCCCACTGACACACGAAAAAGTGACAAAGAGAATGGAGGAATGAAACGCCATACGGTGATAACACATTTTGAGATTCAGGAGTTAGGATGCCTCCAGATTATCTCAGGTCATCGGGAGCGGATGCAGCTCAAAATCTCAATCCGTAGAATCCTGGACTCAGACGCGGTATAAATGCATTTCTCACCGATTCAAAAACAAGGTCTTTCCTTGAAATTCTTTTCCCAGAATAGTAAGAAACAATTCCCTCTCCGGATCCAATACCTCTAACGTTGTGGACCTTTTCGAAGGCAGCACTAATGTCATTACCTTCTTTCACAGAATCTACGAGATACTGTGGGATGAGGAAACCACTACTCGTCCCAACGGTCTCATTTCCATACCTATCAAGAACAACGCATACGTGAAAATCACTGTAGCTTCGGTAATCTCCGAAGGAGAATAGACCAGATTCTATGCCTATACTGTAATCAACATTATTGCTGTGGCTTCTGGCACGCATCCTAGCCATTTCAAGGGTGTCTTCGGAGAAGGGCTGATCATCCTTGGTAGTGTAATCTGTGTTCTGAAATATACTGTAGGGTACCCCGAGTTCGATCAGGTACCTCTTAACGCCCTCAACCTTTATGGAGTTCCTCGTCGAGATCGAGAAGGAAACGGGTTCCTTCCTAAGGCCATTTTCATCGATTTCACCAGACGAGATCCTTCGAGAACTTATTGGAAAAAGATCTTGAGCAAGCTCATAACGAACCACATCTATATGCAGTGGAGTGAGGCTTCTCTTCTCACGTTCTCTGTTAATCTTTAGAGCGGTAACCAGAGTCTCTTCCGAAACAACTATGATATCATATAGGGGAGAAACTGAGGCATCACCGAAGGGGTTGCTCAGTGGGAGAATTTCAGCACTGCATGCTATCGATCTGAGAAAAAGCTCCAGATTGCGTTTCCTCTCCTGATAAGGAGGGACACCGTACGATTTCCTCCGTGAGGCGAATTCATCTGTTGAAAGACCTATTACTGTTTTCTCGTACGCGCACGCTCTCTCTATGAGTTTCTTATGGCCCCTGTGCAGGGACGCAAAGGTTCCTCCCACAACCGCTACATCCATGATATATCAAGGTCAAATAGATAATAAACGTGCTCTCAAAGATGGGCAGTCTTTTCTCTGATCAGAGAGGCAAGTCTCTTTATCCCTTCCTCAATCTTCTCATCGGTGGGAAATGTGAAGTTCAGCCTCATTTCGTCTCTCCTCTCCATATGGGGATAAAAGGCCGAACCGCTAACATACATAACACCACGTGAAATAGCTTCCTTGGCCATGAGTGTTGTATCGATCCTGGAATTGACACGTGCCCAGAGAAACATTCCCCCATCAGGCTTTGTCCACTCTGAATCATCCGGAAAGTGATCAGCCAACGCCCTGAGCATGATATCCCTCTTTCTTCTGTACAGATCGATGGACTTTGGAATCTGTTTCTTCATTATTCCCCGTGAGAGATACTCTGCTGCTATGTACGTGGAGAGAGTGTTGGTCGCGAGATCGAGTGCTTGCTTCAGCAGATTGATGCGATCCACAAATTCCTGCGGACCTGCAATAAACCCAATTCTCAGACCAGGAGTCATGATCTTTGAAAAAGTACCCATGTAGACAACTGAGTCATTCTTATCGAGGCTTTTAATGGAGGGTATCCTGCTTCCTGAATATCGAAGCTCACCGTATGGATTGTCCTCTATTATGGGAATGTCGTTCTCTTCGGATATTTCGAGAAGATGTTTTCTTCTTTCAAGGCTCATGGTGCGTCCCGACGGATTCTGGAAAGTAGGTATCACATATATGAATTTAGGAGGCTTTCCGGAATTCTTCAGCGATCTTATCTCATCCTCAACCTTCTCCGTCATTATGCCATCATCATCCATCTCAACACCATGAATGTCGACCTTGTTTGCATTATATGCACTCAGAGCTCCAATATATGTTGGCATTTCAGTGATGACCGGATCAAAGGGATCACAAAGAACCTTGGCGGATGCATACAGTCCCTGCTGAGATCCGGATGTCACTATTATGTTGTTCTCAGACACTTTGATTTTCTCAGTTTCCGAAAGCATTTTTGATATCTCTTTCCGCAATGTTACGATTCCGGCGGTGGATCCGTACTGAAACACATCTTTACCGTGATTTTCGATCAAATAATCTATTATCTCCTTAAGATCGTCAATGGCAAATGCCTGAGGATTCGGCATTCCCCCTCCGAAAGATATCACATCATCAGAGGAGGCGTACTTCAAAAGCTCCCGAATCTCAGATTGCTTCATTTCCGATAACATATTTGAATATCGATAATCCATAACAATCCAGATGATATTGCTAAAAAACATATAAACAGTACCACATCCCACCGGTAAGAAAGTATTTTATAATGTGTAAAATAAAGTGTTGCGTGAATCCTACATACGTTGCATGGAAAGTTACGGTCATCGGTGAAAGATCTTCGGGAAAGACCTGCCTTATATCGAAGATCTGCTATGATAGCTTTGACAGTAATGGATGTAAGAACCCTTTCAGAACTCTGATCAAGAAATCGGTGAAGCTTGACAATGATGGCGTGTCTAGCAAAGCAGATATATTTTTTCATGAGATCAACGAACTGAATAAACCCGAAAGATACGTAATCGGTTCAAGCGCCATCATCGTTACCTTGGACGTTACGAACTCAGACGCCTTCAGGAATACAGACTTGTTGTTGAAATACTTGAAAACGTTCAAGAAGAACAAACTGCAGATTCTCGTGGCCACAAAGATAGATAGAAAATATGAAGCAAAAATCTGGGATGAAGAACTAACGGAGCTCTCCCAGAAATATGATATCGCATACATCAAGACCAGTTCCAAAACAGGAGAGGGGATTGACGAGCTGTTGCAGGAAATTTCCAGCACTCTAACCAGAAGGATAACCTTAAATGAAAGATGAAGTGTTCTGTCCACCGTACAGGTTCAGGACGTTGCGTGTCAGCTATTCATCCCTTATGAACAGGTACAGACTGGGTAGGGTTCTCGATCAGAAACTTTACGTGACGCCTCTGGAGTGTGCCTTTCTGCTCTCGAGGAAAAAAATTATTCCTGCTATTCCAGAGAAAAAGGACGAGATAGAGAAATTTTTAAGCGGACTTCCTGACTTTAATATCAGATTTCCTGCTTACTTCCTTCTTAAGAAAGCAGGATTTATCGTTAAGAACGACGGGCGTGAGATGATCATAAAGAAGAGGAAGAACGGAAAGGAGAAGAGGCTTGAAGTGTTTAGAACAGACGATGAAATCGATCTTTCTTCAGTGAATGACGATTCTGATTTTCTGCTTTCAGTAGTGGATCAGGATGGTGACGTGACAACATTCACTCTATCACACGAGGAAATGTCCGGTTCTGCGATGATCGAAGCTCCCACCATCCGGAAACAAGCGAATAAAATAATGCTGGAAGATGATAAGAGTGTTCCATCATGGATAGGCTTCCGCAAAGGAAACATAAGGTTCCTTACAGATCCGGAACTCTCCTATCTCATGCGATCTCACAGATCAGAAGATGCAGTCAGGCAGATCTACAGGGACCTCACAGAAAGAGGATTCATACTGAAATCGGGTTTCAAATACGGAGCTCTCTTCAGGGCATATCAGAAATCTATTGAAGATCACGCAGAATACCTCATTGCCCATTCTGGGAAAAGTTTGAAGATCCTTGATCTTGTAAGGATCGCAAGAATATCAAACACAGTGAGGAAAAAGTGTGTTATAGCATTTCCTAGGGAGGGAAAGATTCAATACATCCTGATAAAAAGGGTGAAGGATTACAACCAGCTATATACAGATCAGATCTGGGCCTCGAAATCTTCAACCTTCAATTCGAAATCGGAATAGTCCGGAGCGATCTTCCCTCTGTTCTTTAGAACTTCTCTGGCAAACAACCAGTAAATAATGGCGAGTGACTTTCTGCCCTTGTTGTTTGTTGGTATGACTAGATCCACAAAGTCCGTTTTATTGTTAGCATCGCACAGTGCGATGATTGGTATACCAACCTTTACGGCCTCCTTCATAACTTGTGAATCGGCCATTGGATCAGTAATCACCACGATTTTTGCTTCCATGTAAGAACGCAAACTGGGATTGGTCAATGTTCCCGGAATAAATCTTCCAACAGATGATTTGCAACCAATGGCATCAGCAAATCTTTTCACAGGTCTGTAGGCATACTGTCGTTGAGCGACCACGAGTATGTCTTCAGGATCATATCTGGACAGCATTTTACCGGCAGTTATCAGTGCCGCATTGGTCTTCTTTATGTCCAGCAGATAGAGACCATCATTTCTAATCTTGTAGATGTATTTGAGCATATTCTTCGACCGCATCTGAGTGCCTATGTGAACACCAGACCGCTGATACTCTTCTTCTGGAACCAGTAGTTCTTGATCAACCATTTAATCACACTTCAAGTAGCTTGACTGGTAATGGAACGCGATATATAACATTTTTTTGATTTCGATAAGTTAAACAGACCATTTCTGGTGTATCTCCTTTCACCGATGCGGCCTATCTGATCACCTAATCGACTGTGGTTATCGATTTTATCTTCCTTCGCACATACCTGTAAAATCTGAACTCGTACCACGACAGAACAAAACCAACAAAAAGGGCGAGAATTATATAATATAGCAGGAACAAGTTCTTCCCACCATAAAAGAGGATCACCGATTCCATGGCAATCCTGATGCTTGGAAGAGCATACCATACCTCTGTCAGAAGAAATATATCAAAAACAATGTAAATCAAAATGAGTGAGACCCTGATAAAATCTGTAAAAATGTACAGAATTATCTGTTTTCTGGTAGCCTCACCCCGGTCAAATATATCCTCTTCCTCGGAGATCCTTTCCCTTATTGTTTTTTCCCTTACTTCAATTAACTTCTTGGCCATATTCTATTTCTTCTGGTTTGTTCTCGTCGTAGTAGTTATAGTCATAGATAAGGCACGATACGAAGTGCCCCTTTCTGACTTCCTTCAGTTTCGGAGTGTCCGGTTCAATCATTGTAATTACGATCTTAGAACCATCCTCACTCCTCTCCACGGTATCGATTGCTTTAAAAACAACCCCTTCATCCATGAGGGATTCCTTCTCAATGAGATCCTTGAAGAGTTTTAGAGTATCCTGATCCACTGTGACGTTTTCTCCGAAATTCACCTCGATGATGTTTTCTGCCTCGTTAGAGATTATCTCCTCCACCGTATATTTCATATCTGTTACCTCTGGATTCCTCGTCGGATCGAGCATAATCCGCAGCGGTTCCCTTAGATCTCTTGGAGACCACCCACAGTTTCTCATGGCGACGGGACATCTTGGATGGAAGTAACATCCCTTGGGAGGATTTGCGGGACTGGGAATCTCACCCTTAAGAATTATCCTGGTCTTCTTCGATTCTATATCTATGGTGGGTATTGCCGATAGAAGCGCCTTCGTGTAGGGATGGAGCATTTCTTCGAAAATTCTGTCCGTAGAGGCGAGTTCCACGACCTTACCAAGGTACATCACCGCCACTCGATCAGACATAATTCTTATCACGTTGAGGTGATGGCTTATAAACAGATATGATAGGCCCATTTTAAACTGAAGATCCTTCAGTATGTTAAGGATCTGTGCCTGAACAGAAACATCCAAAGCCGAGGTGGGCTCATCAAGAACCAGTAGCTTGGGCTCTATCGATATGGCACGTGCTATACCTATTCTCTGCCTCTGCCCACCGCTGAATTCGTGGGGGAATCGATATAGATGATCGGCGCTCAGACCTATGTCCTTTATGATCTGCAGAAGCTTATCGGTTATCTCCTCTCGAGATAGATCAGTTAGCAATCTCATTGGTTCTGCTATGATATCCTTCACGAGTTTCCTGGGATCAAGTGAACTCATCGGATCCTGGAACACGGGCTGCATAAAACGCCTCAGCCCCCTGATTGCCGATTGCTTTTTCCTTGTAAGCGAATTCTTCTTCCTCAACTTGAGAAATTCCTCAAATTCACCTTTGAGATCAGCCGGTATCTTTGATTCATCGAAATCAGCCTTCTCGGGATCATAATAGGGTTCAAATTTGCGATCAAGTTCCATTATCCTGGACATTTCTTCGGCTGGAAGATTAAAATAAACATCCCCAGATGTGGCGGGAATGAGACTCAGCACAGCCCTACCAAGTGTGGTCTTTCCACAACCGGTCTCTCCCACGATGCCCAGAGTTTCTCCTTCGAGAAGTGCGAAGGAGACATCATCCAGAGCTCTAATTTCGGTTCTCAGTGCCTTGAAAACACTTGACTGTTTGAAGTACTTCCTGAGGTGCGATACAAACAAAAGTACATGTTCTCCACTTGTTATCATATTATCCCTCCATCATTCTTCCAGTTCAACGGATTCCTCCACCTCGTCTGAATACAAGAAGCAGGCAACTTTGTGTTCTGGTTCTATTTCGACAAGAGCAGGCTTCTTCTCAGAACAGATATCCATCCTGAACTTGCATCTGGGATGGAATCTGCATCCCGTGGGCGGATCGATCAGGTTCGGAACACTACCCGGTATAGATTCCAACCTTGCGGCCTTGTCAACCTTCACGTCGTGCCTCGGGATTGAATTCATGAGCCCGATTGTGTAGGGGTGCTTGGCATTTTTGAACAGCTTCTCCAGAGGTGCCTCCTCCACGAGGTTTCCTCCGTACATAACACCGACCCTATCACACATCTCAGCGATAACAGCAAGATCGTGCGTTATGAACAAAACCGATTGACCCCGCCTTTTATCTATGACTCTGTTAATAAGGTTAAGGATCTGCGCCTGGGTAGTAACATCCAGCGCTGTGGTCGGCTCATCAGCAATCAGAACCTTTGGTGATGATGAAAGAGCCATTGCAATCATTGATCTTTGCAACATACCGCCACTGAGCTCGTGTGGGTATGAATTCATGATTGCCTCTGGGGCGGGGATGTTTACCAGTTCCAGGAATTCTATAGCCCTCTTCTCTGCCGCCATCCGAATATTCTTATCTCTAACCCTCTTACTCAAAATTCTCTTGAAGTAGAGAGCAGGATACACCCTCCTCATCTGCTCTTTTGCCCTTTTGATCTCTTCCTTAATCTGAAGGGTCTCCTTCTCCGACTGACTCGTCCTCGTATCCAGGTAATTGCGCATCTTGCGGAGCTCATCGCTTCCGGCGGGGGAGCTAGCGCTTAATTCCTGAATCCTCCTACGTATTCTCTTTATCTCACCCTCGATGGATACGAGCTTAAGCTGAAGATCATCGACCCTATCGCTCAACCTGAAGTAATCCCTCATCCGGGCGTACTTTTCAACTTTCAGGCCCAGCTTAGCAGTCTGTGCGATGTTAACGAATTCGGTCGCCATCTGCTCAGGATCAGATATGTTCTCAGCTGTCTGCTTTATGTATTTCTTGACGGAATAGAGAGAATAATCAAGAATGAACTGATCAACGATATTGGACCTTTTCTGATAATCAGGTTCTCCAAGAATAGCCTCTGCAACCTTCAAAGCATTCTTCTTCGAAAAGGTTTCAAGCCTGACCAAAGAGGATATCAGATCAGTAAGGTTGTGAAGGAGTATGGGTTCTGTCAGCTGGAAACCTATGGTCAGTACCGGGTTCATAGACAAGAACGGTTCCTGGAAGATCATAGACACCCATTTCCCACGGATAGAGGAAAGAATCTTGTTGTGTCTTCGAAGCGCTGTTTTGTAGTGCTTTACCTTCACATTTGTTGGAGACTTTATTTTGACCCTGACCAATTTGTCCAGATCGGAATAGATGTTGAATCCATTTATGTACACATCTCCGTCTAGAACTCTTCCTGGAGGATCCGGAATCAAGTCAATTATGGATGTGGCTGTGACGCTTTTACCGCTCCCACTCTCACCGACGAGCCCGTAGACCTCACCTCGCCTTATGGAGAGGGATAGGTTTTCAATAGCCCGTACTATTCCTTTCGATGTGAAGAAATAGGTCTTGAGATTTTTTACCACCACGTTATTTTCCTGTATCTCCTTGGCCAGCTCATCGTGCTGTTCAGATTTTGATAATTCTGCTTCAACCATATTTATCTCCTCAATTTGGGATCAAGGACATCTCTAAGACCATCACCAAGCAGGTTAACGGCGATCGTGAAAATGACCAGAAACAGAGCCGGTATCAAGAAAGGCCACCAGTTCATAGGTGTAGCAAACAGATATCTGGTCTGATCACCCCACGTTATCATGTTTCCGAGTTCTGGCAGATAGATGCTCGTATAGTGGAAACCCAAGAAATCAAGAGTGGCAAAAAGAGCTATCACTGTTCCTAGATCTAGAGATATCTGCACGAACACAGGAGCAAGGACGTTTGGAAGGATATGTACGAACATTGTCCGGATCCTTGAGGAGCCGGACGCGGTGGCAGCCTCCACAAACTTATTCGACTTGACGCTAAGTGCCTGTCCCCTTGTTAACCTTGCATATATTGGCCACCATATGATTATAAGTGCCAGAAGTACGTTGTTAATACTAACGCCCATAACGTACAGGATTGCCATGGCCAGAACCAGAAACGGAATACTGAAGAATATGTCTGTAACCCTCATGATGGCTTCATCCGTTGCACCACCATAGAATCCTGCGAAGGTCCCGACTATTGTGCCTATGGCAGCCCCAATAAGAACGATTACAACAGTGTATGTAAGATCCCACTTAAGAGATGCGAGCATGACAGGAAATATGGGCAGATTGTATGCCGTGGAACCGAATATCCACCACCATCCCGGAGTGTTTGTGGGACCATGAAGAGTGGGAGGTATCAGAGTGATTATGGCACCAGATCCGTAGGGCGGAACACCATATGATACACCTATCGTAAAAGGTATCAAACTGCCCGTTATGGGACTGGGATATAATATTGGTTTACCGAGATACGTGCTCATGTGGAAGGTGACGAGAGCGTCAGAAAGATCAAAACCGCTTTTGATGCCTAGATATGCAGGATAGACCCAATCCAGGATCGCAATGATTGCGTAGATCACAACAATTATCAATCCTGCAAGAGCGATCCTGTTCTTGACGAACACCTTTAATGTTGAGATGAAATCCTCCGCTCTCGGATGCTTCTTTGAAACGATTTCTGATTCCAGAGTTGCTTCTACTGTTAAGTCCATAATAACCACCTAATACCTAATTCTCGGATCCAGGAGTGCGTATATAACATCAACCACCAGATTTGCTATAACGATTATAATACCGAAAAAGAATGTTGTACTCAGCACACCATATGGTGCGAAGTCAAGCACTGAGTTCAGTGCAAGCAAACCCATACCATGGTAGCTGAATATATCTTCTACAACCACCACACCGCCCAGAAGGGTCGCAAATGCCAGCACCATAACGGTGATCGCTGGTATCATAGCGTTTCTTCTGACATGCGTCCGTATTACCCACGATTCGGGAACGCCTTTAGATCTTGCGGTCTTCACATACTCCTGCGACAGGCTATCGACCATTCCAGATCTTATAAATCTCAACAGCCCTGCGAGGAGACCATAGGTTATCGTGAGCACAGGAAGTATCACGTAGATAAATGCTCCCCATGAGAATGAGAAATCACCATTGAGCATCCCATCAAGAATCGGTATATGCGTGGGATACGTTGTCCCGGCTCTGAACCATGATGGGGGTGACGTGAATGTGGGCATAGTCCCACCAATGGGAAGCCCGGTTACCCCTATGAGCCTGGGTACAACCCCGGCTCTGGAAAACAAAAGCTGAAGTAGAATTCCCAGAACAAAGACAGGAAATGCATATCCCACCAGGGAAAACACTCTTCCCACGTTATCAGATACCGAGTTTGGTCTTGCCCCTATATATGTTCCAATTGGAATTGAAAGGATAACAGATAGCAGGGTAGCAAAAAAAGCCAGCTGAACGGTATTGGGTAGGGACTTTTCAATACCCTCTAAAACCGGCAGACCACCAAACATGGGGAACTGCGTTGGAAAGAAACCCCACGTTCCGTTGACAAGGCGTTCAAGGAAGAGAATGTACTGCTGTGGGAAGGAGAGATTCAGGCCAAGTGCAATCTTTGCCTTTCTCAGCTGTGCTGCTATGTCTTTTGAGTGAGGATTGATGTACTGAGATACCAGCTGAGTTTCATGTGTTAGTTCCAATGAGTACAACAAAACGAAGGTGAAAAGCGTCAGACCAATAAGTGTTGGTACCATCAGAACAAGCCTGCGTATTATGAAATAACGTATCTTCATCTTATTGAGTAGCGATTTCACATACTAAATATTTTCTTTTATAAAAGGCGGTGTGTTTTCAAATCCCATACAGACCGGCGCTGACAGGATTCAAGGAACAGGACTACCTATATCCCCGGAGTCTAAAACCTGATGAACAGATATCATTCCCCTCCAAGGATCTGATTTCAGTTTGCAAAAGCATATAGGGTGTGAGGACAAATATAACTTTACATTACGTTTTCGTCCATCTGCGAGGATAGGCTGACATTGTAGACCCGTGAATTACTCTGTAATTTGAGTCTCGGGGAAAGTACGCTGTCCTTTATTTCACAGCTCTTGCCAATCTCTGTTCCATCCATTATCACTGAGTTAACAATATGGCTGTTCTCACCTATCTGAACGGAGTTAAGAATCAGAGAGTTCTCAATTTCCACACCACCCTCTATCACAGCATTATCGTATATGGCGGATGAATTTATTCTGCTGCCATCACCCACCGCCACGTTCCTCCCGATGAACGTTCTTCCCATCAGGGTGCCCCGTATTTTTCTGGGAGAGGTTTTTATTATCATTCTTCCCGTGATGTTGTGGTTGGAGTACTTCTTTCCATACTTTTCAGTCATTGTCTGGTTGGCACGGATCATATCCCTCGGCCTTCCTGTATCGATCCAGGTACCTTTGCCAACGTATCCGAATATCTCCTCACCGTCGGCAATAAGCTCGGGGAACAGCTGCTTTCCGAAGTCGTAGGGAGTTCCATAGGGAATTCTCTCTATTATCTCTGGTTCTATAACATAAATTCCGGCATTCACAACATTGCTGGATGTTTCTCCGGGAGATGGCTTTTCCACGAACCTCGTTATCCTGTTATCTTCAAGCTCCACCACTCCAAGCTGTGAGGTGTCTTCCACCTCACTCAGCACTATTGTTAATTTAGAATTATTCTTTTTGTGAAAAGCTATGATATCTGCTATATCAAAATCAGCCAGTATATCACCACTTCCAACAATGATTGTATCATTGATGAATTCTTCAACGAGCTTTATTCCACCAGCGGTGCCCGCAGGAGCCTTTTCCACCGAGAAGAGTATGTTCTGATCCTCATGCTTCAGGTCAAGAACGCCGGATATAAGTGAGTCAAATTTATAGCCGGTGGTTATTATGAGATTCTTCACACCAGCCTTATAGAAAGATTCTATGGTGTACTCGATACAGGGCGTGCCTGCGATGGGTATCAATGGTTTTGGAATGGAATACGTTATTGGCCTGAGCCGTGTTCCCTTTCCTCCGGCCATAACAATTCCCGTAATCACCATATTCCTGTATTTTTATAATTTATTAATAGTTTGGGATAATTTACTTATGGACCAGACTGCGTTTCTGGTTATCACCGGTTGACCGATAAGTAGTATTCTCAATATCTGATTCGCTCTTTGCTGGTTACATTTAAAACTGCATGATCTGGTGATGCAGGCTGTACTTGGGTAACTCAGAACACATAACACTGAAACTCGAAAACCAATTCTTTTATAAATGTTGAAAACCCAGTAATAGCGTGGATAATTGATTGCTTATGCCAGATTGGGATAATTGTTTTTGATTTTAGATGTTACGCAAATATGAGTTATTTTACAGTATTATCGGTTGTTCTATCAGTATACACATAATATTTCTCATTTTTATACAATAGGATAACCATTTTTACATGCATTTTGCTGAATGATCATAATGTCCTATCTAAGGATCTCAATATCTCCGGAACTGGATATCAGAGACCTTATAGAACTTATCAGGGAGCTTCACGAATCCTTCGAGATCATTCGTATTTTGGTTTCTGATGGGTTTACACTCGATATAAGAGTCTTGAAAAAAGAGAGATATATAGCATTTCAAAGGGTTCTCAACCCTCACCAGCTTGGAAAGATCCTCATGGATACGGGAAGGGAGCCCCACATAATAATCCTCAGATCTGAGATAGTAGATTCTTGGGATATCATAGATGTCCAGGCGCTCTATGACATATTGAGAATCAAAAGTTATGGATCATACTGCCAGGTATATCTCAACATCGTGGGAGAGGGAGGTGTTTTTGAACAGTATCTTGGTGGGACCATAAACAGAATACAAAGGAGAATGGAGGTGAGTAAAGTGGGAAGAACGGTACCAACAGTCAGGCAGGCCATAGATGATATGGTATCCAAATACAGAAAACTGGGAGAGCTTATGGGCGCTTCTGATAGAGAATTGCTCGAGAGCCTCCTGATTAGTGGAAAAAGACATTCTACCGATATAGCACTCTCCGGTGTGGATTACGAGACAGGATTCATCCTGTCAATAATGTTCGAGATGATGAAAATAATAAAAAACAATAACAGGTGAGTTTTTTGCAAAAGGATGGGAGGATACTGATCAATGCAACGGGTGTGGATACCGTTAAATTGTGGTTCTTTCGATATGGAAAGATTGAATACGAACATCACAGAAACCACACCTGGATCTTTGTGACAGGTACAGACTTTGATATAGATTTCCTCGAATCACAGCTAGATCTCGTATCCGATATTCATCTTGAGAGATCGATAATGCATGATATTTATGGGCAGAGGAAGGGATTGAAGATCCACCTCAGACCATCGAGAATAAGAGATATGATCCACGCTGTGAACACGATCGGTTTTGGGAGGAAATTTCAGATGTACAATTCAGGCATAGATCCGATCCTCAGGTACATCTCCACGAATGATCTTGAATTCTTCAGCATAGACAACCTCAGGGATCTTGAGCCAGAGATCCAGTCGATTAAGGTGGTACCTCTCATTCACGGAAACAGGGTAGATGGCTTCACACTCAATGGAACACGGTATCCCCTAAATTACGATTCTCTCTCCACTCTTAAGAACCAAATGGAGGAGAGCCATATCATTATATGCAGCAATGAACAAGGTGGTTTCCGGAAGATCCTAGAAGCCGGAAGTACATATGGCATAGCTTTTCCACCATACAGGGAAACGCCTGGCAGAGCTTATGTGAGTTATAACCATGTCATGTATAGTGAAGCTTCATTAAAAATTTGGGGAAAAATATGCATACCCATTACCTCTTTTATATACTCAGAGGCTGGTATGTATGGCGTTTATCAGGTCTCGCGGATATCATCTCTTCCGCCGGAAACGGTTGCGAAGATAACCCCGGGAACAGCTGTATCGGCACTCGAGATATCTCATGCACTGAAGAACAATATTCTGATACCGCACCACAAACGAGATTATGAGGGTGAAAAATCTATTGGAGAGCTGTTTGAACTTGACCGGGGAGGGCTCGTCTTGCAACCCGCCCCGGGCATCTACGAGAATGTGTATGAACTGGATTTCTCCTCGATGTATCCCAGCATTATAGTGAGGTACAATCTATCCCCGGAAACCTTATCAAAGGTACATGGGAAGAAAATACCGGGAACTCCTTATTTTGTGCTCACAGTGAGAAGAGGATTCTTACCGGAATCTCTCTCAGAGCTTTTGGGCATGAGACTATTTTACAAACATATAAGAGCGGAACACCCAGCGTATGAGGCAAGAAACATTGCGTTGAAATGGTTACTGCTGACCTCTTTCGGGTATACAGGATACAAAAATGCTAAATTCGGTAAAATAGAAATCCACGAAGCCATAACTTCTATCGGCAGATGGGCACTCTCAAAATCCATCAAAATGGCACAGGATCGCGGTTTTAAGGTGATCCATGGAATTGTTGATTCCCTATGGTTGCAGGGTGATGGTGATGTTGCCTCTCTCGTAAGGGACATAGAGAAGGAGACATCCCTTGAAATAACCGTTGAGGGGCATTACCGGTGGGTAATTTTCTTTCCCACGATGGATGGTCTCGGAGCTACCAACAGATATGTGGGGCTGAAAGATGATCGAACGTACAAAGTCAGAGGCATAGAGCTGAGAAGATCAGATATACCACCCATAGCGAAGAGATTTCAGATAGAAGCGCTCGAACTGTTGAAAACCTGTAACACATCGGAAGAGATACTCAGAAAAAAGATGGGCATTGAGAGGTTAAAGGATCGATATCTAAAAAAACTGCTGAGACCGGATCCTGAAGACCTGTACGTGAAATTAAAGGTTTCCAAAAGGCTCTCAGATTACAGGGTGAACAATCTCCAGAGAAGGACGCTCCTGGAATTCAGAAGGAAGGGTGTTGAACTTCAACCCGGGCAGTCCGTTAGCGTTGTTGTAAAACCAGAGGGGATGGAAAAAATCACAGATGATCACGATGATGGGTTCAACAGAGAGTATTACAGGCGCATTCTCAGAAGAGCGTTCAAGATGTTTGACTTCATCTTTTCTCTGGACAGAACTGTCAAAGATCTCAGCTCATACGATCAAGAACTTCCTCAACCTTCTTCTCAAGAACCCTGACAGGGGTATCGTTTATCATTATACTCTTGGATACCCCTTTCCTACTACCATGACCCTCAATGACGCTCTCTATCATTCCCAAATCTTCCAGTTTGCGTACTATCCGGTAGATCATCGACATGGTGGGACTCCGTCTAAGCCTGCTCTCCATGAGGATCTCCGTGTTCATAACGATACAGGGAATGTCTGTCTTTGTGAACCTGTACAGGCATCTGCAGGTGGCGAGAAGAACTATCAGCTCCTCCTCACTAAGCTGTACCAACTTACTCTCCGTGATGTAGGGGTTTATCAGGGCGTTAGCGGCTCTCACATCATCACTCCCTATTATACCAGAAGAAACGTAATCAGCGATATACGAGGATTTCTGGAGAAGCTCGATTGCCAATCTCGCACTCCCATACTGAGACGATACCTTGGCGATCATTCTCAGGATCTCAGGGCTGTATGTTCCATCATAGAGGGCATCCCTGGCTCTCCTCATTATGATTCCATAAAGTTCACTGAATGAATACCTGGAGAATCTCAAGGTTGAAATTGGGAGCGGTGAGATCTTTCGAGAACCCCTCAGAAATGTACCGGGATCATCCACGGAAATGAGCACGGTGGACAGTGTCAGATTGTACGCCTCGGAGGATCGGAGAAGCATCTGCAGCCCGGCCAGATCATTTCTGAGCAGGTTTGATGCTTCATCTATTATCAGAAGGATGTTCATTCCCTTCTGCTTCTGCCAGTTCGATATCTGCCGAAAAATCTCTGTTGTCGATGGCCTCGCAACACCGGAATTTCTGAGCTTTAACATAACGTCTGCCAGTATGGATCTTGTGGTGGGGTGTGAAAGAGCGTTAAAATAGAAAGATCTGAATTCCGTGTGATTCAGTAAGGTGAATTTTGACGTTGTCGTTTTACCGACCCCGGGAGAGCCGTAAATAAACAGTGTGGTGGATATTCCATCTCTGAGAGGTTTCACAACGAGCTCTTCAAGCCTCTGAATCTCCCTCTCCCGGAAGGGTAGTTCCGAGGGTATATAGACCGGATCGAGAACCTCGGCGTTTTTAATGATAGTCATCCTGCTCGTTCAGTTATTGAAATGAGCATATAAGAATCACACATTGCCATTCAATTGCAAACTTTATTCAGAGTCAGCCTATTTTCCCCTTGCTTTCTAAGAGCCATACAGGTCACGTTGCGAATGAACCATCTTTACACGCCGGTGATCACACTCAAAAAATGGCAGGAAATTCACGCCGGGAAAGATCAGCAGGGTATTATTTATACGTGCAAATAATGACATGATTGATATGGATATTGGTTCTGGACGAAAAATAGTGGTAATGGCATCCGGTCGAGGAACCACCTTCGAGGCCATCGCACGGGCAACCTTAAGCGGTAAAATAAATGCGGAAATCGGTGCACTCATATGCAACAACCCGACTGCCGGAGCGATCGATATTGCCAAAAATCTCGGAATTAGATATCATATTATTCCTCGCGGCGGAAAGAGAATGAATCAGAAGCTGGAAAAGTTGCTAGATCAGCTATCACCAGATCTCGTGGTTCTGGCAGGTTTCCTTAAGATTATTCCTCCGCACATAATAGAAAGATACAGAGAAAAGATCATAAACACACACCCATCTCTCCTTCCATGTTTTGGTGGCATGGGATTCTACGGAATAAAGGTGCATGAAAGCGTGATTGCCAGTGGAGCGAAATTCAGCGGTTGTACCGTTCACTTTGTTTCTGATGACGTGGATGGTGGACCGATCATCTCCCAGGAGGTAGTACCGGTATCGGGCAACGATGATGCTCAGAGCCTGGAGAGGAAGGTGCATGAAAAGGAACTGGATCTCATAGTTCGCACGATAAGGGACCTTCTTGGAAGGAAATACAGGATCGTTGGCAAAAGAGTCATATTCTATCAGTAGGGCTACGCACATCCACAGTATGTCCACGGTAAGAATAACGGATTAGAAGTATAATACCGGCAACGCCTGTCACGAACATAATAAGGTAAAAAGGAATAAGCAGTGGAAACGAAGCTCTGTATACTTCAAAGAGGCCTGATGGGCCATTCATTAACCAGTGCATTAGTATATCAAGGTATGGCCCAAATTTGAGATATGCGAAACCGAGAGCTATACCGGCGATCGCGACGGGAAGTATTTTCCCGAGATCCCAGACTCCAAAATAGACATGTGCATATGCCCATATTGCACTCGTGATAATCACCAGTATCAGATCCCATCGATTTAGCTTCAGCCCATACCTCTCCCGGTAAAAACCTGGAGCAAAGAACGATAGCGCGGAATCCCTCAGATTTCCCGTTTTCATATAGATCATGAGGAAAATAAATATTCCCAGAGGAAGGATTCTGAAACCGAATTCCTCCACGAAAGGAGCATATATAAGGGAGTTGTATAACATATAGGGGTTAGTTCTCAGGAGTTTTTCCAGGGGAGCCCCTCCCAGGCTAACACCGAAGGCCTGCTCGATTAAAACGGACACAATACTTAGGAGGAAGATTGCCGGCGTGACGACTGCAAAGTATCCGGCTGGGGAGTCGATGAGCCTCTTTTTCTGTGTGGTGGATTTGAAGAACAGTACTGTAAACAGTCCGAAATACAGGATAACCATGATCTCCGTTAAGATCAGCACCGGAACATTTCCCAATGTTACGGGCAAAATCATAATGAAGAGGTAAACAGGAACAGAAAGAGAATAATATCGTATGTTTCCGGCGTTAAAGAGATAAAACAGGGATGCCACAAAAACTGCAAAAGATATGGAAACCATGCCTAGAGCGTACAGACTGGATATTCTGAATCCAACATGATCATCGCCGGGTGGTGTGTCGACCATAAATTCATAGTGATTATATTTTAATCATATAAATAATGTTGTTTTTCCTTATGGAACCAACACCACTGGATTAAGCCTCCCCGGGCAAGCTTTAATGATACTGTTAAGACCGACGGTAGAAGAGATCAGGATATTGAAAAATGGATACCAGCACCTGATGCTGGAAGATCCTGAATCTGATCATGGAAAAATAATCTGTTTCTTTTTAAAATAAGCATAAAATTAATCTAAAAATGATGGAGATATCTGAGATAAATTGTTCAACTTATCTACACATCATTTTTTGTATGATTCCCAATCCGTAAGAGAACATGAAAATTAGTAGGGTAGAATAATCTCAGGACAGATCTACAGCAAATTTATAGCCATACTGGATTATTCCCCCGGGCCCATCCTCGTGGATTCTCCTGAACACACTGTGCACTCTTTTACCGATCTCGATCTGGTCAAGTGGAGTGTCAACAATCTGTGCTGTGATGGTTGGACCCTCATCCAGATCTATCAGGGCGAGTACATACGGTCTCTGCCTCTTGAATGCCCTTGGAGAATCATGAACCACAGTGAAGCTGGATATTGTTCCCTTTCCGCTGAGTTCCACCTCTCGCATCTTTCCTATTGAGTCTCTGTGGCAAATCGGGCAGACGTCTCTCGGTGGAAAGAATATTCTCTTGCAGTTCCCACACTCATGCGCCACAAGCCTGTACCTGTGATCCGATTCTCTCCAGATACGTGATAATTCTCCCATTTAAGCACCTCCCAGTATGTGAACTATGGAAGTGGATCCACTTCCACCCATGTTATGCAGCATAGCATACTCCAGACCCTTGATCTGCCTTTCACCGGCTCTGTTCTTGAACTGAAGGTAGGCCTCAACGGCCTGACCAACGCCTGTCGCACCAAAGGGATTGCCCTTTGCCTTCAATCCTCCAGAGGGATTCACGGGAATGCGCCCATCGAGCTTGATATCCGCTTCAACGAGATCTTTGGCCTTTCCCTTCTCCGCAAAACCGAGATCCTCGAGAGCGATCAGACCGTAGATGCTGTAGGAATTGTGCAGTTCAACCATCCCTATCTGATCATTTCTGATGCCAGCCTTCTCAAGAGCCTTACGTGCGGCGATCACTGTGGAATCCAACCTATAAATACTTTCTCTGCTGTGCAGTGCAAGAAAATCCTGAGCAATGGATGATGCTATTATCCTCACACCATCGATCTTGTTTTTTTTCACAAATTCCTCAGACGCCAGCAACAGTGCTGCAGCCCCGTCGCCAATGGGACTGCAATCCATTATATTAAGTGGTTCAGCCACCGGTAAAGAATTCAGGGCGGTCTCCACAGATATACGATTTCTGAACTGAGCATCTGGATTCTTTGAAGCATTCTCGTGATCGTTCACTGAAATTCTGGCCAGAACCTCCTTGGAGACGTTAAAATCTTTCATGTATTTTCTTGCAGTCAGAGCGGCAACTGCAGCCGGTGTTGCACCGAAGAACGCTTCCCACTCACTGTCAAGCAGGGTGCTCGTTTTATCCAGAATCTCAGATCCATAGATGTCAGTGAGTTTTTCAACCCCTCCGATCATTGCAACGTTGTATTCTCCTGATCTGATGGATAGGTAAGCTTCCCTTATTGCTGCAGCTCCCGATGCCGTGGACGCTTCTACCCTCAGAGCCGGAATGTGATCAGCAGCTATGCCCGAAAAATCAGAGATGAGTGATCCTATATCGTTCTGATAACTGATACCGGCTCCCAGGGTGTTACTTCCATAGAGGATGTCAATATCTTTGGTGTACACACCTGCGTCCTCCACGGCCTTGAGGCCTGCCTCAACAGCAAGCTCCCTCAGTGATTTATCCCACAACTCTCCAAACTTTGTTTCTCCTGCCCCAATAATATACACATCATTCAAGGTTACCACCAAACACTATTTTCTTCTTAAATTTAGCATAGATGGAATAGTCTACATACTCAACATTGTTGAGGAACTGTTTGATTGTGGATGCAGATTCTCTCTCCATATCATCTATGTGCTCCGTGACGGTTATATCGAATGCATCTGAACCGGCACCAGAGCCAAATGACACAGCGAGAATTCTATCACCCGGAGAAGCTTCATCAAGAACTGCCGAAAGGCCGGTCATCATTGATCCAGAATAGGTGTTTCCAATGTAAGGAGTCAACAGACCAGTTTTGAACTGTTCTTCTGTGAAACCGAGCTTTTTTGCGGCTCTTGATGGAAATTTACCGTTTGGTTGATGAAAAACAGCATACCTGTAATCCCCAGGCTCGGAGTTTGCCCGCTCCATGAGCAGTTTCGCTGCGCTCATTACATGCTTGAAATAGGCAGGTTCTCCCGTGAATCTTTCACCATGCGTGGGATAGGGTTGCCCCTCCCTTCTCCAGAAATCTGGTGTATCCGATGTCACCGAGAGAGTGTGGTTTATCTCCGCTATAACGTTGTCTTTTCCTATTATTATGGCAGTTCCACCGGCAGAAGCTGAATACTCAAGGGCATCGCCCGGTGCTCCCTGCGAAGTATCAGATCCTATGGCCATCCCCAGTTTAATGTATCCTGCATCAACCATAGCCTTGGCGTTTTGTATCGCCGCAGTACCAGCCTTACAGGCAAATTCATAATCCGCAGAAAACAGAGAAAAATCGACGCCAAGAGCCGAAGCCACTATGGTGGCTGTCGGTTTGACCGCATACGGGTGAGATTCGGAACCGACGAATATAGCACCAATATCCTTTACATTTATACGACCTCTCTTAACAGCATTTCTGGCTGCCTCGACCGCAATGGTGGCAGTATCCTCATCAGGCGCCGGCACCGACTTGCTCAGAATATAAAGCCCCTTCTTTATATGCTCAGGATTCTCACCCCATATTCTGGCGATCTCCTCCGGCTTGATCCGGTACTTTGGAATGTACGAACCATAACTAACTATCCCAGACATGTTTATCGTCGGGATAACTGGTAAGTATATTTAATACTGACGAATAGAGAATCGCTAATTGACGAACTAAAAAGAAAGGATCTAAAAATTGTAGTGACGTCCCTGCTCGCTCTCTTCAGATCCCATGGAAAGAGCAGAAACGATAATGGAGCTGGAAATCCAGATGACCGCTATCATGAGAAGAAGGGCATTGGGAGCTATCCACACCGCTATGATGAATATCATAGCAGGAAGAAGATATTTGATAACTCCCCAGAAGTAGGCGTAGTAATCCATACTATGCTTATCCGAACAGTGAGCTCAGTCCCTCTATAGCGTCTTCTTCTGCGGCCTCTTCATTTTTTTCCTCTTCTTTGCTCTCAGCTTTTTCCGCAGGTTTCTCAGCTGGAGCCTGAGGAGCAGGCTGCGCAACCTGAGCACTCGCAGCGTTCTTTAGAACCTCATCTATATTAACATCCTTCAGACTTGCCACGAGCGCCTTGAGCCTCGCTTCATCCGGTTTTATACCGGCTCCCTCAAGCACCTTTTTCAGCTTATCCTCATCTATTTCGCTTCCCGCGGAATGCAAAAGAAGCGCACCATATACGTATTCCATCTTCATACCTCCTTAATCTATCCGAAGAGTTGCCCTAGGCTCGATTCTACATCGTCGGAATCGTTCTCCGTGGGCTCTTCCTCTTTCTCATCCATGCCACTTTCCCTGGTTTCTGACTTTTCATCACCACCACCGATAGTGGCACTGAGTGTGAGTGCTTCCCTAATCGCTTTCAGTATAAATATTTGTATGTTGCTCTCATCGATGACACCAGAATTTAGTGCCAGAGCCTCAGCCTCTATTCTCCCCCTGACCAGAAGCTGCGGGAGAATCTCTGGCGTGAAGAACAGAGAATTCAGGGCAACACTCCTGGCGTGTGCATACGCAGAGAGTACATCTACAAGAACCTTCTCCGGGGTTATGGACATTACACCCTTATCGAAGTATACTCCATCCATCAGAGAGCCCCGGGCTGTGAGACCTACTGTGAATGGTTTAATGTTGAGTTTCTGAAGGATGGAAGCTTTTTCCTTTGAAATGACCTCTCCCTTTTTTACGAAGACACTCTCTTTCTTAATGGCAATAGTCCCCTTCTCTATTCTTGCCTGAAGACCTGCCTTTTGAAACACCGATATCATGGGGCCCGGTGGAAATCCGGTATCCATGGGTTCTATGACAATATCGTCTGTGGCCGTCTCACCACCCCTGGGAGGAGTGGGCTGTTTGTTCGCTTCCAGAATGGCATAGAGATTGCTTGGTTCGAGATCTGTCGTGACCAGGGCAATCTGGCCACCCATTATATCCTTGAGCTTCTCTCCTTTCTTTATGCTAGCGCCATCAAGAGCCTTCTCGAGAAGTGTGTTCTTCACAACCCTGATCTGTGCCTTGTCACGCAAGATCCTTCTCAGATTCTGGAAATTCCTGGCATCAAGACCTGCGAAATCAACAAGAGCGATGGTTCTGCTCGACTCCATCTGCTTCCTCAGAAGTTGTACTTCCTCAACCTTATTCTTGGACGGTTCTCTCATGATAGTGATTCACCCCTCAGCTTCACTGGCTTCCCCATTGTTGTCTTCACGTAAACCGAAGAAATGTTGCCAGAACCTTTCTCGAGTCTCTCCATTACCCTCTTCAGAATTGCCATGATATTCTCTGCGAGTTCCCTGTTATCCATCTCTTTCGTTCCAACCGGAACATGAAAGGTAATCTTGTCTCTGGTACGTATTCTCACACTCTTACGCAGAGTGGATATCAATCCCTCAACATCCTGACCGGGTGTAAGGGGCTTTGGCATTTTTCCTCGAGGGCCGAGAACCTGACCAAGCCTGCGACCAACTATGGGCATCAAAGATGTATCTGCGATAAAATAATCAATCTGGTTGACGATCTTCTTGAAGCTCTTCTTGTCATCACCGAATTTGTTCAGTTCCTCAGGACCAAAGACAAAATCCACCTTGTCCTTAACCTTGAATCTTGTCTCCTCCGATCCAATGACACAGACCTTGATGGGTTTTCCCCTGCCATGGGGGAGTGCGACCTCCTCGGTTATTCTATTCTTTGGATCAGACAGATCAACTTCTTTCAGATTGATGGCAAGCTCCATGCTTTCCAAAAACTTTCTCTCTTTCGATTCTTCTTTTGCGACCTTAACCGCTTCAACTATCAGATCTTCCTTCATACCACACCCCCGTAGTGATCACGAGTGTAACACTCTTCTACAGGTTAGCTTACCTTTATACTTCCACTCTTTATTAATCTCTGCATCTCTCTAGGATCCTTTCCCTCCACCGTTATGCCCATGGAGACACAGGTTCCCAGAACCTCCAGGACACCTGATTCCAGGGTTTCGGAGAGCATCATGCCGGATTTCTGCTTCGCGACCTTCTTGATCTGGTCCAGAGTAGCATCAGCAACCGTCTTCTCCTTCCTTTTCGAGGCTCCCTTCTCAATTTTGAGCTCTTTCTTCAGAAGGGCCACCGTCGGAGGAATTCCTATGGTTATCTCATAGCTCTTGGAGACGGGATCTGTCACGGTAACTGTGACGGGCACCTGCATTCCCAAAAAATCCTTCGTCTTCTCGTTGATATCTTTTATTATCTGACCGAGATTCAGACCCAGAGGGCCCAGAGCGGGACCGAGCGGAGGACCGGTAGTAGCTTTGCCCCCTTCAACCATAGTCTTAACAGTCTGCACCATTTCTAACCACTGAATTGCACTCCCTTATTGCTGCCATCTCTTAAACCTTTTGCAGTTTAGCCCGCTCCCTCATCTTCAGATTGTAGATATTTCCTGCCTGAATGGTTTTTCAGTTCTCCAACGTGGAATCTGAGCTGATTTATTATATCGGGTAGATTAATATGCTACTTCCCAATCGGGTGAACCAGCCTGATTTACATGAACATCTATGAAGTATCTGGTAGGACTGAAGCAGAGAGAGTCTCGGGAACCGCCATTCTCGTAGATATATTCAGAGCAACAACAACAGTATCGGTGGCCCTGAAGAAAGGGGTACAATATGTGGTGCCATTCCTCAGGATACGGGATGCAAAAAGATTCTCAAGGGAGAATGGTAACGTTGTAACCATAGGAGAAAGATTCGGCATAAAAATACCTGGTTTTGATTTCAACAATTCACCCTCAGATCTCATGGCTGCAGATTTAGAGGGAAAAATTGCAGCTCTCACGACGACCAATGGAACAAGAGCGCTCAACAATTTAAAAACCGAGAAGATCTTGGCATCATCTTTTTTGAACCACTCCGCTACACTGAATGTGATCAAGGATGAGGAGGAGGTCTGGATCGTGCGATCAGATAGACCGGACGGCCCGGCTGAAGAGGATCGTATCTACGCTGAATTCCTCCGGGAATCTCTTAAAGGAAATGGGCCCAGCATCGAGGAGTATGCGGAAAGGATAAGAATGTGCAAGGGGGCCCGATCTCTATCCCTTCTTGGATACTCCAGGGACGTTGACTTTTCACTGAAACTCGATCTGGTCGATTTTCCCATATACTACAGAGAGAATAAATTTATTAGAGGATAATTATATTGTTTTCTCCGTACAGCCTGCTTCTCCTCCTTCGAAGATCGGTAATGAGGTGACGTGCAACCCCGAGTTTTCTCATTTTAATACGCGCCAGAGATTCACTATCTTCCATGACATTGGCCCAGTCGAAACCTACAAGCGTTATACGGGAAGAGCCCAGAAAATCAGCGAGGAAAACCGCTCTGTCACCATCCGTGAATCCCCCGAAATTCAGCAGATTCTTTTCCGGTTTGCACTGGCACGTTCCGAACACCCTGTATCCTCGTTTTATCTTCAACGAAGATATTGCGTCGATGTTGTCACCGTGAGCGTGAATGAAAACCACGGACGAATTTTCCATTGATGTGAGGGAGAGGCCCCCGTCCCCATCCAGATCTGTGACCAGTATGTCTGGGTATCCAAATCTCCTGAAATACGGAACGATTGCAGAGCCAGCGACGATGTGAATGGTATCCTCAACCAGGTCGAGTTTCTCATCCACATCAGGCGAGTTACCTATCACCATCACCGGTTTCCCACGAAACTCATCAAGCACTGATAAATCGGGCTCAGAGGGGATCTTCGAGGAAAGAATCCTGCAGGAAACCATATCGTCAGACTCACTGAAACCAAATTTCTTGACAATCTCCCTGTAGATAGGATACCAATCCGTGAATTCCATGGTGGTTCCCTCTACTTCTCATCGAATATGGATCGTTCCAGTGGCGTCATTTTGTCCTCATTGCCATTGTCGGAGTAGTAACGATGCACAATGGAAGAGGCCACGGCTATTATTATACCTGAAATCAGAATTATGACATTGCTGGCTGCGAACGAGAAGGGGGCATATCCCAGCTCATACCTTATATAGTTGAGCATACCAAAGATCACCATCGCGACCGCCAGTGAAAAGGCAAGACCATAGATTATCCTCTTTACTCCGGTTCTGTTGGTAAGCAACATCTCAACAGCGTTGCCGCTTTCAATGGCAAAAACTGCGGCATACAACCACCAGACAAAATAGGAAAAGAATACCAGAACGGCATCAAGAGGCACGGAAAAGTACTGTGTGGTACCAACATAACTTGCTGTTATGCCTGAAAGAACGAGAGATGCAGCTACGACGTATGATATAAAGGATACTCTGGTCTCTTCCGCATACTTTTTAAAGGAGCTTAGAAGCTGTAGCATACGGTTTCCAAGATTAAAACCTCTCTCCACGAAGTAACCTCCTAGCACTATGGTCACAAAGGTTACGGCACCGCTGCTGGACGGTATCGCCTTGCTTCCCGTGACAAGCATGGACAGGATGAGAAGAATCAGTGAGACTATCCCGTAGGTCAGAAAAACAAGACCGAAGGGGATAATTATCTTGTTGACAAGTTTCTTATCCTTCAGAGCACGGACGATGTAGTAATAAACAGATTCAATATTCTCATTGTGTCTCACAATGATGTGCTTGACATACCTTATCTTAACCCTTGAAACTATGAGAGGTATGATGTAATCGTCCTCGGCCCCATCGGTTACCAGAACAACGTCACTGAACTCACCGGAGCTGAGAACCTCATCAAGTTGGTGAGAGATCACCTCATCTGAGCGCTCTCCAACATCCTCATCTCCTGTAATAAGAGCGATCTCGACATCCTCACCTCTGCTCTTCAGAGTTTCGTAATGATGAACCGCTCCAAAGAGTGCGTTGGCATCGGATTCCTCGGGATCGGTGCTGATCATTTTCATGGCCGCGTTGTAACATTCAGCATATCCAATAACGGGACCGGTAACATTTACCTTGATACCGTAATCGTTATCTCTGTCAACGTTCAGGATGAGGGTTTTCATCTACTTTCTCTTCATAGCCATAACAAAAAATTGGTATAATTATTTTTAGCAAAATTTGTGATCCCGAGATCGATTTCTTCCATCATATCAATGAGAGGTTCTTGAGATCCTGAAGAACCTCCTCTGCATGCTCACTCGCTTTCACCTTTGGGTAGACACGGAGAACCTTCCCATCCCTACCGATTATGAAGGTAACCCTCTTTGCTGACGAGGCACCCATGGCACCATAAGCACGGGCAATCGTCTTGGATGAATCAGATATAAGTGTGAAGTTAAGGCCATACTTTTCAGCAAATTTCCTGTGAGAATCCACTGAATTCACACTTACACCAAGCACAACAACATTCTTGTCCTCATAATCACGGTGCAGATCCCTGAAACCGCAAGCCTCTTTTGTGCAGCCAGGAGTGTTGTCCCGCGGATAGAAGTAGAGTACAACAACTCTACCCCGGAAATCGCTCAGATGAATTATTTTACCATTCTGATCGAGAGCCTCGAAATCCGGCGCAATCGCACCCACATTAATCAATTCAGCCATATCTATTGAATCAGATGTAGTTGATAACCCTTTTGGTAGAGGATCCACTACACACCGTGATTCATATCGATCTGTAAGTATCTGCTTTCGTGATCGGATGTTACATCTTGAGGAACGGTGATACATTAAAACGATCTATGGTGGAAGTTTACTTATACAAACTCTCTCATGATTCTGTCATTCAGATAATGCAGGGTACGAATACCCGTACCCGTGGAGTTTGAAAGCAGTTTTTCAGAAGGTTCAGATGCGACTCCCACGGCTATGAAAGTCCCTTTCTGATTTCTCACATACACCATATCTCCTGGAACAATGTCAGGATCAGCTTCTGTGATTCCCCGGATAAATATATCAGAACCTTTTATGATATGGGGAACTGCTCCGTCATCAACCGTAACCCGTTTACCGTTTGGATTAACCGCATTCAGGAGGAAGAGTGTGGGAATCAAACGTTCTGCCTCAAAGAAAAATGGTCTCTTTTCAAAATAGTATATGGTCATCCTGCCGCGCGATTCCACCTCGAGTCTTGTTATATCCGTGAAATCGATGTGCAGCGATTCTACCCTGGGTCTAATCTTCTTAAGATCCCGCTTTGAAATAAAATGCCTGCTCATACCTACACCACATAAATTCTGAGAGTTTTCCATACCTCCCCCAGATTTTCCGTCCTTCCCTCTATGATCTCCTTTACGTAGGGGAATATCTTCCGGCCGAGACCCTTTTCGGTATCATTGAAAAGCCAGTCTTTACTGCTTGCAGAGCCGGTTGCGAGGAGATAAGAATACAGAATGCCCTTTCTTGTCATATTTACAGCATTTTCTTCTGCCCATCTGAAAAGCTCATCCGGTTCCTTTGACATGTGTTTTCTCAGCAGATCTAAAAGATATGCAGAATCGGGGGACCAGGGTTCAACGCCAAGCAGGTTCTCCTTCTCTTCGTAGCTGAGGTACCTCCTTATGCTGGATAGGTAATGCAGTGGATCTCCGGTGTACTTGAGGCTTATACGGGATAGATCCACACCGGGAAAATACAGCTCGGCAATGCGATCACCGAATTTGGGCCATAGAATTTCCAAGAGCTTCCTGAAACTGGCGTTATCCAGATATATGCCCTCATCCATCTCCTGAAGCAGAGGTAGAACCAGAGATGGATCGAAGGTCTGATCCTCGAATGCAGATAGGAATTCCACAGGATCACCAAACGTTTTATCCTCAATAAAGTAGAGACCTCTTTTCAGGGCTACGTCTCGCTTTATGTCTATGACCTTCCTGATGAAATCCCTGCTGGGGAGACTGCCGGAAAAGTAATCCATCAGAATCTCGCTGGGAATTTCATCGGTGATCTCACGAAGATAATTGACCGTGATACTAAAATCCTTAACCGGATCCTGGACGAGGATATGGCGCAGCAATACAGGCATAACGTTGAGTTTGGTGTCGTCGTGAATTCTTATGGTTACATCCCGCAAAAAGGTGATATCCATATGGAATTGGGAGGAACCTATCTCTATAACATCAGTCACTCTGTGAGCTATATTGTGCTCATTCAGCACGTCTGAAAAGAAATTCAGACCCGGCGAGTGCCCCTTACAGGAGGCAATGTACTGCTTTTTGCTGGAATAGATCCTGACTCCCTTGGTTTTGACCAGAAATGTGAATGCAAGCATTCTCCAGGTCTCGTTATCATAATTCTGTATACCGGCAAGAACGAGTTCATCGGTTTTCCCCCTTTTGGCGTATTCCACTGTGCCATATGGCGTCTTTATGACTCCGAGAACAGGTGCAGATTTGGAAACGAGTACCTTATGAGTCTCACCGAATCCACTGAGAAACTGGTCAGATGATCCTGAATACTTGTCAAACTTTCCAGAAGAGGCGATCAGTGAGATCTTCCTCTGATACTGCTGGAAGGGGCAAAACATCCCCTTGTCCATACAGTCTGGTATTACGATAAGTGGTTCTTCAAACAACCTTTCAAGATGTTTTATGAATTTCTCCTGTTTCTCTTTAGATTTGTACTTTAACTTCATCTTTATATTTTTTCAAGCATCCTTATGGCCTCAGCCTTAACGGTAACCGGTATGGGAACCATGCTCTCAACGAGCTGAACCGTAACCTCTTCCTTGGCAGCATCGATAGACATAACCTTGGCTCTTTCGCCCTTGAAGGGCCCATCCACAAGTTCAACCAGAGCTCCGAGCTCGATCCCGGAGACCGCCGGTTTGGGTGTGAGATAGTGCTCTATCTCCTTTATGGAAATATCTCCCTTGACTTCTCCCTTGTAACCGCGAATTCCCTTTGCAAGATATCCAACTCTGTCCGGATGCATGGCCTCCACAAAAATGTAGCCCTTGACCTCCCGCGGAGACATAATGGAGAGAACCTCATTTATTATTCCCCTGGAGCTCCCACCCCTCTCCTCATAATCCCGCTCACTCTTCAGAGAGAGATCTCTGGCAACCTGGATCTCCTTCCCAACCATCGTTTTGAGAGCGATAATCACCGGAACGAGCGTTATCTTGAAAGATTTTCTGAAGGAGTGAATACCGTCCTCTGATCGTATCTCCAGGGTAAAGACCACAGAGTCACCCTTATAACCACCTTTTGGCGTTTTTATTGAGATTGATACATCCTTCGATCTCCCCCCCTCGATCTCAACTTCAGCCTCCAAAGGCTCACCAGTTTGGGGTGAGAGGGAGAATTCCTCAATCCTCCCGGTGTTCAGGGTTAACGACCACTCTATCATCTCATCCCGCTCAGAAAAATTCGACGTGATAGAAATCTCAAATTTCCTCTTTCCCTTCTGGACATTATGAATCTCAAGAGAAACATCAACCGTTCTGTCACATCCTATCTCAACATCATCAGCCTTGACATTAATCCAATCAGGAAGATTTCCGTTTTCCGTCATATCAATTTATCTCCACATTTAAGGTATCTTAACATAAACACCCAGAATCAGATATATTGCAAATCCCAGAATACCCAGTATCGTAATGCCAAGACCCGTGATAAAGAGAACCCTGAGAAACTCATCTCTTCCAGGCTTCCTGGCCATCTTGATTATTCTGGAGTACTTGCCCTTGCCGATATTCGAAAATTTCTTCTCTATCTTACCCTGAATTTCCTTCGCGATATCATCAATACTCATAGTGTGTATCTCCACATTCTATGAATGTGCATAAATATTTCCCAAATAAAATGTCAGTTATGTTTAAAAATGTGAGAGTTTGTGCCCATGGCCCGACTTACTTAGGAGGTGATCCATCCGCAGGTTCCCCTACGGATACCTTGTTACGCCTTAACCCTCCTCACTGACAATAGATTCGAGCTTGCCCGAAGGGGCAGACCCTCATCCAAAACCAGCTCGGATGGTTTGACGGGCGGTGTGTGCAAGGAGCAGGGGCATATTCACCGCGGGTTGTTGACCCGCGATTACTACAGAATCCAGATTCATGAGGGCGAGTTACAGCCCTCAATCCTGACTACGAACAGGTTTCGAGGTTAGCTCCCCCTTTCGAGGTTGCATCTCATTGTCCTGTCCTTTGTAGCGCGCGTGTTGCCCGGGAGATTCGGGGCGTACTGACCTGCCGTCGACCGCTCCTTCCTCCATCTTAGCGATAGCGGTCTCTCTAAAGTTCCCGTAGATTCACATCTACGCTGGCAATTAGAGATGCGGGTCTCGCTCGTTATCACACTTAAGTGAACGCCTTACGGTACGAGCTGACGACGGCCATGCACCACCTCTCCTCCTATCGAGTAAACTCGTCAGGTTGACTCTCATCCGGAGGTCGCTCCCGGTGAGTTTTCCGGCGTTGAATCCAATTAAACCGCACGCTCCTCCTGTTGCGGTGCTCCCCCGCCAATTCCTTTAAGTTTCAGCCTTGCGGCTATACTCCCCAAGCGGCCCACTTAACACCTTCGCTCCGGCACTGCCTCCCCCTGTAGGAGAGGCAACACCAAGTGGGCAGAGTTTACAGCTAGGACTACCCGGGTATCTAATCCGGTTTGCTCCCCTAGCCTTCGTCCCTCACCGTCGGATCCGTTCTAGTTGGACGCCTTCGCCACCGGTGGTCCTTCCAGGATTACAGGATTTTACCCCTACCCCAGAAGTACCTCCAACCTCACCCGGTCCCTAGTTTTGCAGTCTCTTCGGTATCTCCTCCGTTGAGCGAAGGAATTTAACCGAAGATTTACAAAACCGGCTACGGACGCTTTAGGCTCAATAATAGTGACCACCACTCGGGCTGCGGGTGTTACCGCGGCGGCTGGCACCCGTCTTACCCAGCTCTTATTCCTTGAGCTCTTTAGACTCAAGAAAAGCCTTGACCATTGTCAAGGCACTCAGGTTCCCCGTGTCGCGCTTGCGCGCATTGCACAGTTTTCGCGCCTGCTGCGCCCCGTAGGGCCTGGACTAATGTCTCAGAGTCCATCTCCGGGCTCCCCCTCTCAGGGCCCGTACCCGTCAAAGGCTATGTGGTCCGTTACACCGCATACTACCTGATAGGCCGCAGACTTATCCTCAGGCGCCGTAGCTTTCATCATCCAAGCCTTCCAGCATAGAATGACTATGGGGAATTACCCTCAGTTTCCCGAGGTTATGCCCCACCTGGGGGTAAATTGTCCGCGTGTTACTGAGCCGTACGCCAGTTATCTTACGACCCTTTGACTTGCATGGCTTAATCGGAACCTGATAGCAGTGGCCGCCGGCAGGATCAACCGGAGTTAATTCCTGTCGCATATTATTATAATTAGTGGGCCATGGTTTGCACCATCTCACATATCAGAAGTGAGTGCCTACTCACAACCTCATATTTCCCAGCCTTGGATTCACGGGATCACACCTGGCCTCTGCCTGGTCACCTGTGTCGCCACAATGCTGAGCACTGTTGCACCTTTTGTGCGTAGAGACCACAATACTAGTGAAATATATAACCATTTTGCACTGAGACTCGCTGACTCACTCTGGTGGTTCGAGTATCAGGATTTTTGGATCTTGTATAATGTTTATAGCCAGATGTGGTTGAACATCTGATAGAGAATACGAGGTTTGGATCTTGAGGTAACATATCCTCGTTGAAGAGCATGCGCCCTCCTTCCCCTGTCCGGTACCCGGATGGAGGGCTCCTCAAGATACTGTGGGTATATTTTTAATCCACGAGCATCATGGAGATGGGATGTTTTAAATCCGGCTTTCACACTTTATATTGGAATTCCCCTGTAAAGCGATGTTATGTACTTGAGATCGTTTGTTTGATTATTTTCTGCACCATCTTTTGAGAACACTCTTACCCACACGATCCTGAAGGGAACCGTATTTTTCCTCCAAAATCACGATATGATGATTTCTGCCTATAAGAAATAGGCCAATGCACAATTTCGTCGAAGAATGATGTTACGGAATCTGAGAATGTCGGACGTTACGGCCTCTCACCGAAAAATGATCAATCGCTCTCGCTGCCAATCTTCACTATTCTGGCTATGAGAGCATCGAGCTGTATATTATCGGAACCACCCATAACAATCCTGTACTCTGTTTCAGCCAGAGCAAGAATCAGATCTATCTTCTTTCTTGGTATTATTGGATACTTTCTGATGGACGCGTGAATTCCCTTTATGATGTCAATACCAGAGAGACCCTCTTCTATCAACAATCGGTCAAGTCTTTCCCTGGCTTCATCGAAGAGCCCATGCTCAAGCGCTGCAGATACAAGCGACTTGAAGTGCTCAGGAGAGGAACTCCCAAATATTTCATAAACCTTCTTCTCCGTGATCTCACCAGAAGCACTCACAGTCTGAAGAACGTTTATCGCTCGCCTCATATCACCCTCACTCATCTCTGCAATGGCATCGAGGACATCCTCTCCAACATCAAGATTTTCCTGGCTGATTATGTACTTCAGCCTTTTTTTGATATCCTCAGGCGAGATAGGGCTGAATTTAAGAATAACACATCTTGACTGTATGGGGGGAATTATCTGGGTCGAATAGTTACAGGATAATATGAACCTGGTGGATGAGGAATATATTTCCATGGTACGCCTCAGGGCTGCCTGGGCCTCTGGTGTCAGCTGATCTGCCTCATCGAGAAAAACAATCTTAAAACCAAGAGGCGTTGAAGGTTTCAGCCGTGCATAATCCTTAACACTCACCATAGATGAGGATGAAGATCTGTCTTCGTGTCCCCTCATAACATCTATGCCTCTGTTGCTCGAAGCATTTAGCTCGAGGAAATTCTGTTTCCAGTCCTCTCCAAACAGCTCTATGGCGATAGAAACCGCAGCGGATGTCTTACCCGTTCCCGCAGGACCAGAGAAGATGAGATGCGGAAGATCACCTCGCTCAATGAATGATTTTAACTTGGAAACGTTGTTCTCCTGACCGACGATGTCATCTAACTTTTTCGCCCTGTACTTTTCGATCCATATTTCCTTCATTTTCGTCTACCCGATCTCAGCAATACTATATTACTGTGGGTTAATTATTTTTCCCTAGTTTGGTCTGCAGATTTCCCATAAAAAGGGATCCTGTGCGCGTAGACCTGCTGAGAAAGGGCATATAAAAGAAATAGGAAATGCAAATAAGGGGATGATAAAATGGTCAGTAAAAAGATCCTGAGGATCGCGCGTGGGGAATATACTGATAATGCAGCATGGTTTATGCGCCAAGCAGGGAGATATCTTCCGGATTACAGGAAAATAAGAGCGAAAGTGAGTTTTAATAATATCCTTAGAGATAGAGATCTGATCAAAAAGATAACCCTTGCTCCCCTGAACTATTTTCCAACAGACGGGCTTGTTATTTTTACAGATATTCTGGTTCCTCTCTTCAATCTGGGCTACGAGGTTACCTATGAGAAGGGAATAGAGATAACAAAGCGCAGGGAACGGGAATTTGATTATTACGATGAGCTAAAGCACGCCATCGCATCCATCTCAACCGAAAAACAGGATCTGACGATCATTGGTGTTGTTGGCGGACCGTTCACTACATTTTCCTACGTAAACGATGGGGGCCGTACCGGATATCCTGTTACCAAGGCCAGAATTGTTGATCGTGACACTGACGAACTGAATGCCCTTGTAGACGAGATCCTTCTGTTTGCCAGATCCCAGATCGATGCAGGAGTCGATGTTATTCAGGTATTCGAGAGCTGGATAGGCAGCGTGTCTGAGAACTTTTACTCAGAACATCTCAGATCAATGGAGGAGGAGTTTCTCGAAAATCTTTCTTCACTTGGTGTTCCCATCATCTTCTTTGCGGAGGGTGCTACTCACCTCTACGGTGAACTCTGCAGACTTCCAGTTGATGTCTTCTCTCTAGACTGGAGAATGCAACTCAAGAGGTTCAACAAATATTGCAGTGGCTCTGTTGTTCAGGGAAATCTCGATCCCTACCTTCTCAAATCTTCAGATGACTATATCGCAAAAGAGGTTAGGGAAATCATGAAACAGGGAAAGGCCTACAGGGGCCATATCTTCAATCTGGGTCACGGAGTTCCCCCCTGGGCAGATCCAAGAAAACTGAGATTCATAACGGAAGAGGTTCATGCCTATGAAGAATGAAGCCATTGTAATCAGCTACTACGGATTTCCCTCCAGTAAGAAGGATATTCCAGATTACCTCAGACACATTCTTCACGGTGCGGATCCTCCGCCATCGCTCATCAAGGAGAATCTCAGAAAGCTGGAGGTGATTGGTGGTGAATCCCCATCCACGTCAATTGTTGAGTCAATCAAAAGGAAACTCCAGAAAAGGCTGGAGGACCTGAACATAAACGTATACGCCTTATCAAAACATGGCAGACCAAACCTCTCAGATGCGTCCAGAATCATAAAGGAAAAGACCATCTATGAGGTTCCATTATTTCCTATTTACTCCAAGCAGATTTTTGACAGCTATTTTGTTCCGTTTGAAGAGAACATGGGGGACAGAAAGAATATCAGAATTATCAATCTAGGTTTTGACCAGCATATTATTTCTCATTTTAGCAGATACATTGACAGAAACGATAGACATCTTCTCGTCTTTTCCGCTCACAGCATTCCCCTCAAGGGGTATGATCCATATCCACTTGGTGTCAGGAGACTTTCAGACATGATCTCCGGTAGGAGAAGGTACACAATCGTCTACCACAGCCAGGGCCATTTCCCTTCAAGATGGTTGGGTCCAACCCCGGAATATGCACTTGACCTCGCTGAGAAACTTGGCTATTCCGGAATTAAGGTTATCCCGGTGGGATTTCTGTATGACCATGTGGAGGTTCTGTATGATCTCGATTACGATTTTAAGAACTTCATCACGTCGAGAGGGGTATCCTATGAGAGGGTACCCCTGCCCAATGACTCTGATTGTATCATAGATGCCATCCTTGAGCGTGTGGCAGAAAAGGAACAGCAGTAATGGGAGATGGTAAAGTTTTCCAGTGCAATGAGATCACCAAGTGTTTTATTGCATTCCTGAGTTCCTGCAACCGGCGTTTTATCGGGTAAAATGAAGAAACATCCCCCTCCTTTTAAAAGGACAGGTGGTGGATATGATGATGTTTCACTCCTCGCAACTTTCAGAGCCCTGGATACTAAGAGACGTGCCACTCTGGTATCATGCATCGCATGAAATATACTTCATCAGATGCCCAGCTCAGAGTCGCTTTATTTTTATATTGGTGAGTATTTCACACCGGATAAGAAATGTCAACTAAACCTGCGAGGATGTACACGAAGCTTGAGGGACCTGCCTACACCAGAAGAAAATTCATGGGAGGAGTTCCATACCCCAAGATAACCACCTTCGTTCATGGTAATCGTCACAGAGATTTTGATGTAGAACTACACCTTATCGCGGAGGAGTCGTGTCAGATAAGACACAACGCCCTCGAAGCTGCCAGAATTTCTATGAACAGAAAGTTAACGGCGGCTCTCGGAACAGAAAATTTCTATTTTCAGATACGCCCTTATCCTCACCACGTCCTGAGAGAGCATAAGATGGCCACGGGAGCTGGTGCTGATAGGATATCTAGCGGTATGAAGCTTGCCTTTGGCAAACCAGTGGGGACAGCAGCAAGGGTTCATTCGGGTGATATTATCGTAGTAGCGAAAGCAAATGGTTCCGGTGCAAAGGTTTTAAAGCGAACGCTCAAAAAAGCATCCATTAAGCTACCGACACCGTGCAAAATTCGAGTGATTAAGGGAAAGCAGATTCTGGATCGGCTTGGAGTTTAGATTCATTTCGAGATATCATACAGAAAGCATCGGCTAAGACATACCCAGATTGCTTTTTTCCCGCGAACTGTTTGAACCAATTTGTTAAAATACGCATTTACAATGGTCAGGTGAGTGATGGGTTTCTCTAGATTTTATCTTGCTCTCTCTAAGGTGATACTGGTTCTGGGTAGTGGGATGTCCATTGGTGTGTACCTTTACTACAGCATCCTGGCAATTTCGAGACCAGGAATGAGTATCGAGAACTATATTCCCTATGGAAACTACCTACATCTCAGCGCTTTTCTGAGCAGATCGTTGTTCTCAGCCGTTTCAGCTTCCATCCTTTTAGCTTCAGTGATCAGCCTGGGACTCTTCCTGACGAACACATCACGCTGGAATGCCTCTACAGGAGAACATAATGGCGGCAACCAGAAAATGAGAAGTTACCCTCTGTTTGCAGTCGTTTTCATCGCCATCATGATCATCATAGGATTCATAGTTGAATCTCTCGTTCCGATCACTCCAATCAGTGATGTGTTTCATTTTTCATTCGGAGAAGAAATAGCCATGTCACTGTTCACCATACTGCTTCAGATCATCCCTTTCTCTATTTTCAGAATCCTATCCCTCAGGAGATCGAAATTTTCACCGGTTGGAGAAAGGGAGTATTCACGCAGCGACAAAGCGATCATTGTAGCTGGGATCGCAGGTTACGATATTCTGCTGATATATTTTCTCAGTGGAACGGTTGGGATGATATCGCTTGTCATATTTTTTATTCTCTCTGACATTATATACTTGGAATTTGGTATTTCGCGTACATTTCTGTTTAATTTTACCTACGCTGGGCTTACCATAATTAGCTACGCGGTTCTGAAAAGTTTTGCACTTTCAGCCGCTTTTGAGATATTCATGCTCATCTGGATACTGACTGGTTTCCTCATAATATCGAATGCAACAGTAAGCTCGTACATCAGAAAGGTAACGGCTCGGAATAAAGCCATAAATAGCAACACACCCTTCTCAGATCAAATAAGCCGCTCGGCAAAAGAAATGCAGATCCGCAGCATACCGCCATCCAGCGGAGAACCTCAGAAAATGTGGATTCAAGGGACCTGTCCTGTGTGCGGGAATTTCGAATTTAATGTGGATCAGAATGCCGTAATAACGTGCACCAGATGTGGAAATGAGATAAGCCCAGATGAAAGTCATCCCCATAACATCGTGCTGGTGAATGGAAATCCGGTTGTCATTCCAACGAGAACTTCCGACGCAGAAGACCGTACATGAGGAAAAACAAATAGAGCAGAGGAACGGCGAAAACCACGGCTGCGGTCAGGTATCCGAGTGGTCCTGAGATCATTCCGCCCACACCCGAACCGGCGGAATAACCAAGAGCAAGAAAGAGCTCATAATAAAATATGCCCTGTACAGGTTTCTCTGTTCTGATAGCGTATGAAAGAATTTTGGAGAAAGCAATGGCTATCCCCACTCCCGCTCCAATAAGCACCAAGAGAATCAGAAGAGGATTGATGCTTATGGCTATCAAACCAGGAAGGGCCATCAGCACAGATGCTATCATCGATAGGGAGACTATTTTACTGTACCTTACGAAACTCAGAATCACTGTAGTGATTGCCATGGAACCCCCTATTGCAGAGCCGAAAATTCCCAGAGTCTGATAAGAGTACGATGATCCTTTCAGAAGAGGCAACAGAACGTAGGCGAAGAATCCAAACGTCATACCAGCCGAGAAAAGAGGGAAGATGTAAAGCGGTCTAAAGGATGTACCATTACCGGGGTGTCTTTCAATCTTGATATCCTGAACGAAGAGAACAGAAATAAAAAGCAGTGCTCCTGAGAGAGCGGCAGCGAGCTTGAACTGGTGGATCTGAAGAAGATATCCAGCAACAAAGGGGGAGATGAAGTTGGGAACGCCCCACGCAGCTGTGTATCTCTCTGCTATTCTGTCATCACGAATGGATGTCATCGAGATTTCAGCTGTTATCCAGAATATGGACTGAAGAAATCCGGTGGCAACCAGAAGCCATATGAACAGAGACTTCTGTTCTATCATGAACATCAGGCTTAGAACAGAGATCAGTATGCCATTTACAATCAGGATTCCCCTTGTGTGTGTCACCTTTGTCCGGAGATATAGGAAGGCGACCAGCGGAAAGGGAAGTGAGACCGCGAAACCGAAGAACCCGATCTCGTTGGCATTGAATCCGAATGCTCTAGCCTCAAGGGGAAAAGTAAAACTTATGGTAAACCATCCAATGGCAAAGAAGAAGGTAGATGCTATCAGTCTGTTTCCGGATGGCATTTAGCCCCGTATCATTGAAACAGATTAATAGCCACCTATTTCAGAAGTTCAATGAGAATCCCTCCCTCTGTCTTGTAAAATGCGATTATGCTTCCATCCTTCACATTAAGCATTGAACTTACCTTCTTCGGCAGGGTTATGCGAGAAGACGTGCCTTTGGCAGAGACATGGGTGACGTCGATAAGTTTCTTTCCGTTTTCAGCTGACATGATTACAACAATTGCAATTAAGGTAATAAAGATACTTTTTCTATTATTCCAGCTCTGCGAATTAGTACATAAAATCACGCTAAGGAGGTTTGAATCTTAAACGCTGGAAACGCAAAATCGATTTGAGTTCGATCGATAAATTCGTGTCCGAAGCTATGCCTTCTCCACTGCATATGTTACATGTATCTGATCGTAGTGGAGGTCGCACCAATACTTTTGAGAGGAGTGGAGTTATTGAATATGTGAGGACCAAAAATAGAGGCCAACTACAGCTCAGTACTTAATCCTGGGATCCAGGATAATATTCACAACATCGGAGATGAAATTCAAAACCAGAACCATAATCCCCAGGATGAAGAAACAGGTTGCCAGTCCGTTAAAGAAAAAGTATTCCGTCGAATCAATGAGCAGGGTTCCTATCCCGGGATATCCGAAGATAACTTCTGTGACCACAATCCAGCCAATCAGCCCACCGAAAACGAAGCCTATGGCTGATAGTGTGGGACCATAGGACACTCTCCGGATGTGGAGTTTTACGATCCGTGCTTCCGGGTATCCCAAAGACCTGGCAAACTGTACACTGGGTGCATTTCGGTGCTCGAACATTGTTGAAGTTAAATATCTTGAAAGGGCGGATGAGGTCCAGAGTATCAGAACGGCAGATGGCATAACGAGGTGTTCAAAGGAGGAAAGGGCGAACGCAAAGTTTCCGTTAACAATTCCATCAACGATGGGTACATGTGTGGGGTATGTCACACCATAATGCACGAAATTTAGCGGCTTCAACCCTATGGTGAAGGCTCCCGTATCTGGAAGGCCTGTGTGAAACAACCCTCCCCGTGCAAACATCATCTGAATTATGAAGGAGGTTACGATTATGGGAGTACTGTAGAAAAAGAAAGCGAAAACCCTCAGAGCCACATCTATTGTAGAGTTACTCCTTCGTATCGCAATTGTGGATTCCATTATGGCCAGTGGGATGGAGAATATCATCGTGACGAATATCAGTTGAACCGAATCAGGCAAAAGCAGAGTTATAACAAATGAAAGTGGAAACGCCTTGAACTCTGGAAATGCCTCAGGTACCAGGCCAAGATTTCCAGTGAAAAGATCTGAGATGTACCTGAGATAGATTGAAAGAATTGAGGTGTTGGCACCAAACTCTATCTTTATCTGCTGAGGTTCTTTCATGAGACCAGCATACACGAGCAGAAATGCTATAAAGGTGATAATAAAGAGAGCCAGAACTGAAGTGATAGCTCTTCTCAGAATAAAGAATCTCAGTCTCAACGCAAAGTGAAGGTCAACGAGCGATTTAATTTTTCCCGATAACAGAGAACGCCAGAACCTATATCTTCAGCCGGGTGCGGTTCAACCTCCTGTGATGGTAAACCCGAATCTATCAATAGGAAGGGATCCCCGAATAGAGATGAGAGGGAGACAAAGAAGTAAATATAAGCTTAGTATTAGTTTGCTCTGAAAAACATGAGCTGGAGAGATGTTGAAGTTAGAGAATTAAGAGTTGGAAAATACATCATGATCGATGATATCCCCTGTAAGATTGTTGAGTACACCACCAGCAAACCAGGTAAGCACGGCGAGGCAAAAGTTCGGCTGGTGGCAATTGGTGTGTTTGACAATCAGAAAAAGAGTGTGATCTATCCTGTAAAACACAAGGTGAAGGTCCCAATAATAGAGAAGAAAAATGCCCAGGTTCTTTCCCTGACCGACAAGGAGGTTCAACTGATGGATAGCGAAACATTCGAAACCTTTGTCTTGCCCATAAATGAAGAGGAGAAGGAGAAACTTGTTCCCGGAAAGGAGGTACCTTACTGGGAAGTCATGGGTAGGAGGAGGATTGTATTCCAAAATTAGGAGATATCTTTCGCAAGCTCCATTTTCCGGATGCAACCGCTGAATACGAAGAAGCTAAATATGTTATAATGGGGGTTCCCTTCGACGGTACCTCCTCTTTCAGACGGGGTTCGTCTCTAGCTCCAGACCAGATTAGGGCAGTCTATGAGAACCTGGAATCGTTCGATCCGTATTACGCCGTTGATTTTACCGATATCCCGATCACTGACTTAGGGAACCTCGAAGTAAACTCAGACGTTAGGGAAGTTATATCACTCGTTGATCTCAGTGTTTCCACCATCCGTGGTGATGGTAAAATTCCTATAATGATGGGTGGTGAGCATTCAATTACCATTGGTGCTATAAAGAATTACACTGACGCTGATCTGATTATTATTGATGCACACTCTGACTTCCGCGAATCCTATGGGGGATCTGCTTACTCGCATGCCTGTGTGACCAGGAGATGTCTTGACATTCTCGGCGATGGACGAATAACATCAATAGGAACTCGTTCGATTTCAAGGGAAGAGTACGAATCGAAGGATATTAACCGTGTTTCCTTCATCAGTTCTGCCGAAGTCAGAAAATCGGGGATAGAACTCATCGTTGATGAGGTCGAAAAAAGCATCCGCGGTGATGTATACCTATCAATTGACATGGATGGTTTTGATCCCTCATTCGCACCAGCTGTTGGCACCCCAGAACCGTACGGGCTTACTCCCTGGGACGCAAGGTACCTTATGAACAGGCTTGGCAAAAGAATAATCGGATTCGATATTGTGGAGTTTTCGCCCATTTATGATAATGGCAACACTGCTATGCTTGCCGCGAAGCTGATTCAGGATTTTATCGGTTCCAGAGAAACATCTAAGGTGTTTCACTGAGCTTCACTCTTTAGATGTTACTCCACGCTGCTGACGTTCTTTATTCCATGTTGCAGAACTCATCCTGAATTCCTTTGCTTGGATATATGTGTCATAACGGAAGAGATTAAGCCTTCCTCAGGCTTTCTTTATTTAGATCATGAAGCTTAGACGCAGGTGTGGACCGAAAGCGAAGGAACCCTGATCCTGAGCGGAAATCTATGTGGATATCGATTCTATTTTTTGGTTGATCAAAATCTATTGATGTGACATACCCTGCGGAGCTGAAAGATTAAGGGCCATCTGGAACAGTTTCTTATCGTTCATAAAGAAAGAAATGTGAGGATTTATTTAAATTACCCACGCGATCTTCCTACGGTGCCCTAGAGGAAATAAAAGGCAAAAAGATTGCCTTCATTCCACTGTGGAAATGGATAGATACTTCGGGTGTGAGATTCTGACACACGAATCAGAGCTTTTTTCTCTTGTTTTCTTCAAGGATAACAGACATAACAATGCCAGAGATACAGAGAGATGGATCTCCAGATCTCTGAAGAAGTAATACATTGCAATATCCTCAGAAGCATGTTTCTGAGAAGATATCCTTTATAAATACACAACGTTTGGAACGCTGCGTTGGGTGCCGCTGGAGGGTATGAAATCAGAGAGCCTGATACCTTATCCTTGTTCTAAAAACATTAACATAAATATGCTCTTCGTGGAGCTTGTTGGCCAAAATAAGATTACCCGGCTATCTGCCAGAAAGGGCGTATATCACCCCATGGCGCTACTTCCCTTTGGATACGGTGAGTCCACTGATAAGTACGGGAACATCTATGGTATGGATTCATTGCATTTTCCAATAGAAATTGCACCTGAGAAAAAAACAGAAGGAATGCGGAGGGCCGGATTCGAACCGGCGAATCCCTGCGGAAACAGATCTTGAGTCTGTCGCCTTTGACCTGGCTCGGCGACCTCCGCTCAGTTATAGGGAAAGTATAATCTTTCCTGAATGGATATGCGAACTACAATGGGAAGTACCATAGGGATCAACATATTCATTCAGCGAGATTATATTCCCGACCCCTCAGTGCTGTGGGCCATTACTCCTGATAATAATGAGGATATTAAAATTTTCAACAATAAGGATGGCTACGCAATAGAATTGAAAAATATAAAACTGAATTCAATCTCAAGCCTTGTGCTGGATATCCTTAACGCTATAGATTTAGCAAAAAAAGTGTGGGTTGAAGATCTTTAACATCACACTATGTTCTCGACATCCAGGTTCAACTTTTCAGTGAGCTCCTTATATCTGTTCCTTATGGTAACTTCAGTAACACCGGCAACCTCCGCTACCGATCTCTGAGTTCTCCTCTCACCTGTCATGAGAGAAGCAATGTATATGGCAGCGGCTGCCACTCCTGTGGGTCCCTTTCCGGATGTGAGATCGTAGTCTCTGGCAAGCTTCAGTATATCATTTGATTTCCTTCTTGCCTCGGCTGAGAGTTTCAGTTTACTGCAAAACCTGTTGACATAATCATCAGGCTTCGACGGAAGGATATTCAGTTTGAGGTACCTGCTCATTATTCTGTAGGTTCGCCCTATCTCCTTTTTCTTAACCCTAGTAACAGATGCAATCTCATCAAGTGTCCTTGGCACGTTTGTAAGCCTACACGCTGCATAGATGGCCCCTGCAACCACACCTTCAATACTCCTGCCACGGATCATGTTCTGCTTCACGGCCTTTCTGTATATTACAGCAGCACTCTCTCTCACATCATTTGGTATGCCGAGGTTGGATGCCATCCTCTCGAGCTCTTGCAAAGCCTGTGACAGGTTGCGCTCAGCAGCATTTGAAACTTTTATCCTTTTCTGCCATTTCCGCAATCTGTACAGTTGCGCCCTGTTCCTTGTGGGAATGGACTTCCCATACGAGTCTTTGTTCTTCCAGGAGATATCGGTTGAAAGACCTTTATCATGGATCGTGTAGGTCATCGGCGATCCTGTTCTTGCCCTGGATTCGTTCTGTTCGGAGTCAAATGCCCTCCACTCAGGTCCCTGGTCGATGTAACTATCATCAATAACAAGACCGCACTTATTGCAGATTAGCTCTCCACGCTCGTAATCCCTGATCAATTGAGTGGACCCACACTCCGGACATTTAGTTATATCTTCAATTCCCTTCTTTTTCTTATCATCCTTTCCCGCCATTGTGACCACCTTTAACCTCTACAGAATCAAAAACATGTCCCTGCTCAATGCCTGGCAGCAATCTAACAACCCCAAGGGGATGATTTACAGGCCCCAGTATACGCACTATTCTACCTATCTGGTTGTTGTTCAGATCGTATACCTTCTTGAAAAGATAGTGTTCGGAAGCGGGACTTATAACAAGCTCACGGCCGATCTTGTATAAAACCCGGGACATATTTTTAGTCATTCTAAATGTCAATCAAATCTACGTATTTAAACATTTCGCAATATGTTTTATTCTTTTGATTCCTTCTTCCACGAAAGGAAAATTCTGGGAAGAAAAAATTTAATATTTTTCCTGAAGCTTGGTTCTCTGAAAGAACTGTCCAGACCAGGGGCTGCGGGTCGATCATTTTCATCGCTGCGTGATAGGGAGCGATTGCATTCGATTGCAGAATTGCCGTACCATTATCTGTTAGGATTCGCCCATTCGAGTTTGCGTGTGCTGAATGCCATAGAGTTTTTTTCCAACATAGTGGTCAAAATCAATTTCCTTAAGTATAATTACCCATTCAAAATACAGTTAAGGTGCCTGACCTCGATTTCCTGTATGAACTAAAACGAGAAGGAATAAAACTTGACCTTGAGACCATACGTTCATTCCTGAAAACAATAGGAGATCCACAGAATAATTTTAAAAGTGTCCACGTGGCCGGAACAAATGGAAAAGGTAGCGTTTCATGCATGCTGTACAATATACTCAAACAGAAGTTCAGGGTGGGACTGTACACCTCACCTCACCTGGTCAGGTTCAACGAGAGGATAATACTCAAAGACGAATTCATACCCGATTCATATATCGACGGGTTTATGAGCAGATACAAACCACTGATTGTGAACCTCGCCAGGGAGAACAGAAATCCAACATTTTACGAAACTACAACCGCCATGGCCTTCAATTTTTTTTCAGAAGGTGGAGCTGACTTCGCATCTGTTGAGGTGGGATTAGGGGGCAGACTGGATGCCACGAATGTTATCATTCCTGAAGTTTCTGTTATCACCTCCATCGGCTATGAACACTCTGACCGGCTCGGTACATCCCTTGAGCAGATATCCATAGAGAAGGGTGGAATAATAAAGGAGCATGTTCCTGTTGTTCTCGGAGAGAGAAATGCTAACGTAGTGAAACAGATACGAAAACTGGCAACAATCAGGGAAAGTGAGTTCATTGCGATCTCTCGTGATGCCATTATCCGGAACCTGCACACAGATGCTCATGGAACAGAGTTCAAACTGCTCACTAAAAAAAGGGAATACAGAATAAAAACCAGACTTCTGGGTGATTACCAGGTCCGAAATATAGCAACATCTGTTCTAGCAGCTGAGATTCTAGAGCCCTACGGTATCGAGCGGGGAGACATAGAACGCGGCATATCGCACACCATAGTACCGGGCAGGATGGAAATCATATCTTCAGAGCCACTGGTGGTGCTGGATTCTGCTCATAATCCCCAGGCCATGCGTTCTCTGGTAACCTCATTCAAAAAAATCCTCCCTGAGAAACCACACCTGGTCATAGGTATGCTCTCCGATAAGAACCACTATGGTTTTCTCCGTGCGGCATCGTCTCTGAGCGATTCTGTAACATTCACAACCCCGGACGAACCCGTAAGGGCAGAGAGCCCGAACAAACTCCTGCAAAAATCGAAGGGTATGTTCAGGAGGGCCAGAGTTATAGCAGATCCGGTGGAAGCATACAGGAGAGCAAGAGAGGAGTTTGAATCCGTTCTCGTGACGGGCTCCATATATTTAACGGGAATTATAAAAAAAATCGAGGGGTCCTCCCTGAAACCGTTTATAAGTTAGTATTTAAACCATACTATATGATCAGATATGGTTAAAAAAAGGTTTAGTATAGAATGACCATGATCAACAACCGCGATTACTATGAGCACTTATAACCCCTTTGAAAATATGGAGCAGAAGGTCGAAGCTGCATTTGAAGGGTTAAATGTTTTATCCAGTTCATATGTACCAGAGTACTTTCCCCATCGCGAGCAACAGATTGAAAGTATGGTCAAGGCCCTGGGAGTGATTCTTAAGAATAACCGTGCCTCCAACCTCATACTGTACGGAAAAAGCGGGACTGGAAAGACCTCTGTGACAAAATACATAACAAACATGCTGAGGGAGGCTACCTCGAACAAGGTTCGGGTAATTTATATCAACTGCCAGGTTTATGATTCTCCCTACTCCATCATGGTCACCATTGTGAATTCAATCACGGATGATGTGAACTCACAGATACCATCTCTCGGCTGGCCACTTGACAAGATCTATCAGGAGTTTCTTAACAGAATGAACGGTTCAAACAAATATGTTCTTGTGGTTCTGGATGAGATAGATAAGCTGGTAGAGAAGAACGGCGGTGATTCCCTGTATGTTATCCTCAAGGCGGTCGATGAAGAGCTCATAGGGTCTCGCATCTCAATAATAGGAATAACCAACTACACATCCTTTGCTGAGAAACTCGATGCGAGGGTGAGAAGCAGGTTGAATCAGGAGAGCATAATTTTTCAGCCGTATGATGCCACTCAGCTAAGAGATATACTGGCTGAGAGACTCAAGTCTCTGAATGGCAAGGGTGTCATTGAGGATTCGGCCATAAACCTGTGTGCTGCCATAGCCGCAAGAGAACACGGAGATGCCAGAAAGGCCATTGATCTCATGAGGATCTCAATAGAAATGGCTATACGTGAACACAGTGACAAGGTCACGGAACGCGAAGTATACCGTGCCAGAAACAAGTTTGAACTTGATGTCCTGCACGAGAGTGTGCGATCACTCCCCCTTCACACCAAAATAGTACTTCTAAGTGTCGTTCTGACACAGAGGGTTGCGAACCGCCCTATCTACACCGGTGAGGTGTACGAAAATTACAGAAGAATATGTGAGGAGTTATCCATGCAGGCCCTTACATCAAGAAGGGTGAGCGATCTTCTTGCCGATCTCGATGATATTGGTCTGATTGTATCTCTCAACAAGAGTCTTGGTAGGGCTGGAAGAAGCAGGTTTTTGAGGGTCCCAGACCATCTAGATCTTATAGAGGAGTACGTCCTCGAGGATGAGCAGCTCTCAACGTTTAAGGGTGTGAAGCTCTCCAAACAACAGCGGCTTAGAGGCATAACGGAAGATGATGAGAGGGACTTGAGAGATCTTCTGAATGCCCGGATTGACAGACATCAGGGGTGAATATAGCACATATCATCCACTATCCTGTTCGTAACATAACCATACTTCATTGCAAAATCGTTAGTGGCATTAGTCCAGTCACAGTTATCAAGGAGCATTAAAAATCTATCCTTCATGGCGCCTCTCGCTGTCTCGAGCTCAAATGTGACGTGATCATAGGAATGATCGGAATCGTGGAGGAAGATGTCCGGAGGGCCGAGTGATCCTATGTTGGCGGGAAGGGTATCCCTCGTATTGCCTAACACAATCTTCCATCTCTTTTTCAGCTCAGCGGGAACCACAAACCCGATTGGTCTGGACGGAACATTTTCTCCGTAGTCTACTCCAAGATCGAAACTGAGCAATCTTCCACCACTCGATTCGAGAGCGGACAGGATGGAATAGCTGGTGGTACCCGGACCCACACCGGTCTCCACTACGATCTCTGGCTTCATCGATGCCACCACAGCATAAATGAAGGACAGTTCAGATTCAGATACCTGCCAGTAGTTAAGTCCTCCAGTTTTCTGCCTCACATAATCAACGATTTTCCTGGACCGGCTAAGATTCTCCCTGAAATGGGATGCCTCTATGGACAGAAAGGACAGTAGCTCACTGTAGTTTCCTGCCTGTAGAGTCAAACTTAACTTCCTCTTCAACGCCCAGCACAATGGCCATCTGACCGTTACCCTCGAGCTTTCTCTTGAATTCCTGTGGGTCTGTGTGGATCAGATCGAAGGTGTTGTAGTGCATGGGAATAATGTATCTGGAACCCAGGAGTCTGGAAGCGTAAAGGGCCTCGGGAATACCCATTGTGAAATAACCACCTATGGGAAGAAGTGAGATCTCAGGTCTGTACATCTCCTTTATCAGACTCATATCCCCAAACAGACCGGTATCGCCAGCATGATATAGAGTGAGGTCATCTTCGATAACAACTCCCATGGGAGGACCGGCATATTTACCGTTGTAAGTGGAAGAGTGTATGGCGAAAACTGATTTGAAGGTAACACCGTCAATCTCAACGCCCCCGCCGTAGTTGATACCATGGAACTCTATGTCATCGTTCTCTTCCTGGAGCATCCATGCCAGCTCCACCATTGTGACAATTGGAGCATTATTTTTTCTAGCGATATCAACAGCATCTCCGAGATGATCGGAGTGCGCATGTGTAACAACCACAATATCTGCCTTCAATTCGTCCTTCGAGACTTTCGCAGAGGGATTCCCCGTTATGAAGGGATCTATGAGAATCTTCTTCGTCTTGCCGACCGTAAAGGATGCGTGCCCATGCCACCTGACCCTGAACTCATCTACCATACTCTCACATTATTTTTTGGTATTTTGTTTTTACCCTGCATCGCATTCCGGGATAAACACACCAACTTTCAGAGAATTTTCAGGATACGGTAAAAAAGTAAAATTTGGAGTGCCCTGTGAATGCACTCCTGCATCAATAAATTTTCTTATCTCGAAAGGTTTCAACAGGATCGACTACTGTCGTTCCGTCATCTAAGGATACAACCTGAGTTGCCGGCGGGTTTTCCATATATCCACTCACATATTCAGAGATTCTCCTGGGAAGTCCGGGCATAGTGCGGTTCTCAAAGAATATTCCCGTTGGAATCCTCTCGCCGAACTCCAGAGCACGGACATAGGCCTTCTCAAATTTGGCGGACAACTCATCTTCATCACCGGGATTCACCACGGGATCCCATGAGGGGTCATCTTCAAGCTTGTAAACATTTTTTCTATAGACCTCCATAGTATTGATGTTGTTGTAGGTGGGACATGGCTGGAGAATATCTATGACGGCAGATCCCTCGTGGAGTATACCTTTCTTAATGATCTCCTTCAGCTGCACGGTATCGAAGGAGAAGCCACGGGCAACAAACGTGTAGCCAGATGATAGAGCGAGCGTGACAGGATTTATCCTGTTGAGTATATTTGGCCGAAACAACCCTTTCGTCTTCATTCCCATAGGCATGGTGGGAGAGCTCTGCCCCTTTGTCAGGCCGTATACCTGATTGTCAAATACAAGAATCGTTAGACCAGAATTTCTTCTTCCCTCACCGACAAAGTGACCGGCGCCAATGCCTAGCAGATCACCATCTCCCCCGGTGACTATAACATTCAGGGCAGGATTTGCAAGCTTTATACCTGCAGCGAAGGGGATGCCCCTTCCATGCAGAGTATGCATTCCAGCAACGTTCACATAGTGGGGAGTCTTTCCAGAGCAACCGATACCAGAAACCAGAGCAACCTGCTCGGGATCAAATTTAAGCTCAGAAAGGGCCATTGTGAGGGCCCTCAGTATTCCAAAATTCCCACATCCGGGACACCAATCCACAGTGAGATCTGTGGTAAACTTATGCACCATTTCTCAACACCACCTTTTTCTCAGCACCAGAAAGAATCTTCTTAACCGCGTCAAGAAGTTCCTCCTCGGTTATGTGCCTGCCATTGTATTTCAGGATATTGTTCTCAATTTTGAAGCTCGTTCTCTGCTCAATCACCATAGCAGCCTGTGACACCATATTGCTTTCCACCGCTATAACGGTCTTCGACTTCTTCAGAGCAGTGTATACAAAATCGACAGGAAACGGCTCAAACATTTTCAGGAATAACATCTTTGCGGAGATCCCTTCCTCCCTGAGATCATCGATAACATCAAGAACAACACCTTTCTGGCTTCCCCACGTTACAATGGTTACGGGAGCGTTTTCATCTCCGAACAGTTCGACGCGGTCCCTAACGGGAATCTCGGCCTCAATGGTCTCTTCTTTTCTCATCCTCTTTTCCATCTGCTTCTCTCTCATAACGGAATCCTCCGTCACATGGCCGAGTTCGTCGTGCTCATCGCCCGTCATCCAGAAAATGTTTTTGCCAAAGTATCCGATGGGGGATATTCCATTGTTTGTGTCGGTGGTATATCTCTTAATTATACCACCTTCCTCCGAGATAAGAGGCTTTACTATCTTCACCCTCTTTGTGTCAATCTCATTGAGAACCTCCACGGTGTTTGCCAGATATTTATCTATGAGGTGAATGACCGGAACCTGGTATCGCTGGGCATAATTGATCGCTCTTATGGAATCATAAATGCAATCCTCAACATCCCCAGATGATATCACCACACGCGGAAATTCACCGTGACCTGTGTTGAGAGCAAAGAGAAGATCGGCCTGCTGGTTCCTTGTTGGAAGACCAGTGCTTGGCCCACCCCTCTGGTAGAGAGTTATCACAACGGGAATCTCAACCATTCCAGCAAAGGAAATTGCTTCGGCCATGAGGGCGAAACCAGGCCCGCTTGTGGCGGTTGACGTAACAGCGCCAGTGAGGGAGGCCCCACTGGCCATTGCTATGGCGGCTATCTCGTCCTCTGTCTGTATAACTGTGACCCCTTCCTTCTCAAGGGTATTCTTTTCGTTCTCCAGAAGATGCAGGGAGTCATGCTCCTCAAGCACAGTGCTCTCATCGCTTGCGGGCGTTATCGGGTAATAAGACTGGAACCTGAGCCCCCCCATAACCTTACCTATGGCTGCGGCATCGTTTCCGGTAAGCATTAGCTTGGGCGGTTCTCCATTCCTTGGAAGATTGGTGACTCTCAGTTTTTTGCTCTCACAGTACTCGTAAGCGGCTGAGGCAACCTTTAGATTCGGCTCAATAACGTGCTTTTTTGTGGAGAAGGCTGCTTTTATGGCTTCCTCTGTATACTTAAGATCAACACCCAGAATGGCCAAAGTTATCGCAGCTCCAAAGGTGTTGAAGTATCTCGTTGCCGGTCCCTCAGGAACAGCATCGAGTATGATCTCAGAAAATGGTATTGCAATGGATGTTGCTCCCCTTCTCTCCATGAGGGTGATCATCCCCTTGACATTCTCCGGAAGCGATTCTTTCTGTAGGGTTTCCCTTATTCTCCTGACGGTATCGCGCATGATCATTCTGGATCTGTCCAGTTCGGACCCCTCAAAGGAGGAATCGTAGATTACTCGAGTTCCCTTTCCAACGTTGATGAGATGTTCGAACACAGTATCCGGGTCCAGCGCAGTGAGAACGTCGACCGGATATTTCAGCGATCTGGGCTTCACCTCCTTTACACGCAGATGCATGTAGCTGTGACGCCCCTTTATATTGGAGTGGTATTCTCTCGTAGACAGTACCGGATAGCCGGCGTAGGCAAATGCCCTGCTTACCATTGTGGAGGATGTGTCAATACCTCCACCCTGCGGTCCCCCCAGAAGTATGTTTATATCTATTTTTGACATTTTGAGGAAGGTATCACTGACCTATTAAAATAGTTAAGCAATGAGTTTTATCCTATTTAAATCACACGTCTGTTGGCAGATATCCCGCGGATCGACATTTCTGTGGTGAGATCTGGCAGCATAAGAGAAAATCATTTTGGAGACTACCATACCACAACTCCCCGGTGATCCATATTCACCATTTTTAGTAATTCCGTTAATTATCAGGATAAAATATATGCAATATTCTGCCTCTCAATTTCAGGTGTGAAAAAAGATCTTTAGGTCGAGGCATATATCTGGAAACATAGCAGATTTTATCATTTTGTTCCTTTCATCTTCTGTGGTTCATGATTCCTGGTGGCTATTTCATGACCAGGCTATCCATGATACAGGCTTGCTGAAAAAAGGGTGGTTTGATAATTTTATACCTTCCCAGACATTACGGTTTCTATGTATACAGTATTGCATTTCGAAAGCGGGGGTGAGGAGGTGTACCGGAAGCTGATCTCCGATGATGAGATTGGCCGGCAAACCATAATATTGCGGGATGCCTCCAAAGTCTCCTCCAAGCTCAAAGGTTCAATCGTAATCGTTGAGGGTAATGACAGCATTGTTGAGAAGGCGATCGAACTTGCGGGTGGCGGTGCACACAAACTCAAAGAGGACCTCTCGGAGAAGATATACAGGAAGATAAAAGAGGAAGAGGAACAAGCAGACCAGGGGGTTGGGTTTCTTTTTGACTAATCCATCGGTTATTGTAACGGGAATGCCCGGTGCGGGAAAAGACGAATTTATCAAGGTTGCTCTGGAAAGAGGTTATAAAGAATATCACATGGGTGACGTTGTGCGATACCACGCAAGGAAAAGCAACATCCCGGTTTCTGACGAATCCATTGGAAAATTTGCAACCGATGAGCGAAAACGATACGGGATGCACATATGGGCAGCTCGCACGGTTGCACAGATGAAAGGAAAAGAGAAGGTCGTTATAGATGGGTTGCGGAACATGGAGGAGCTTGATTACTTCCGCAAAAACCTCAGGTGCCTTTATGTGGTTGCTATTTTTGCCAGCAGAAAAGATCGTTTGGAGAGAATACTCAGAAGGGGCAGGGAGGACGATGTTAAGAGTGAGGAAGGTCTCATCAGAAGAGATAGCAGGGAGCTTTCCTGGGGAATAGGAGAGGTGATTGCCCTTGCCGACTACACGCTGGTAAATGATGGAACACTTGGCGACTTCAAGCAGAAAGCAGGTCGCCTTCTCGACAAACTATCAGTTAAAAAGTGATCACATTCTCCTTGATGCATAATTTACGAGAGCATCGAAGAATGCTTTGCCAGTGGGCCTGTCAACATCACTTTTTTCCGCTTCGAAACCGAAATATATTCTCTCAGGGTGCGGCATGAGCCCAATTATATTCCCGCCCTCATTGCTGATGGCCGCCACATTCCCTTCAGAACCATTTGGATTCCACGGATATCCTGCCTCATTTCCCAGAGGGTCTGTGTACCGGAAAACAACCTGTCCACTGCCAAGTATCTCATCCCTCAAGGACGTGGACGAATATACTATACGCCCCTCAAGATGGGCAACCGGAACCTCCCATGATTTTCTGGTGGAAAAGATATCCCCAAAGATGGGGTTTCTCCCCGAGTACCTCACGAAGGTGGTCCGGCTCTCAAAACGGTTGCTCATGTTAAGCGTCAGGGCGATGCCTCCTTTCATGTCATGCGACGTGGGAAGAAGCTTCATTTCCGTAAGGACCTGGAAACCGTTGCAAACCCCTATAATGGGTATCCGCTCCTCATCCAGAAAAATGAGGTCTTCCAGCGCAGCGTGTTTTAACCTGAACGCCATTATGGCACCGGCCCTCACATAATCACCGGCAGAGAAGCCCCCGGGAATAAAAACAATATGATAATCGCGAAGGGATGTGGTACCTCTTTCCAGCTCCTTTATGTGAACAAACTCTGGTCTGGCCCCACTTCTCTTAAGGGCATGAAACGCTTCGTCCTCGTTGTTGGTACCCTCCATCCGCAGAACCGCAGCTCTGGGGGGATCATCCGCTCTAATCCTATCACTGACCACGCCTGCTCTCCTTGGATTTCATGCGCAGACCTGTGTAGCCACACTTTCTACACCTGGTCGCGTTGGGAGGATTTCTCGCATAGCATTTCATACATATCTTCTTGTTGAGTCTTCTCTCAATAGCTTCTGCAAATGGCATTTCAAGCACCGTAAAGTGATCTCCATTGTGGATATGACCTTAATATAAATACCTGTGTGATCCTTTCTTTCAGTACATCATGATATTCTGGGACCTATTATCATATAAAAGAAGAGGAAAACCACCAACATGGTAAGGGAATTGGAGATCAACGTCACTAGCCTTTCATCTCTGAGAGATTTGAAAATTCTGTGCCGCGACGCAATCTTGAAGGTATCCTTGAAGAACTGGCCTCCATCAAGAATGGCAGCGGGAAGGGTGTTAAGGAGTGCAAGGAGAAGATTTATGTAGAACAGCCAGTAGAGTGTGTTCACAGAACCCCAGAAGAACCACCCCGAACCAGGGACCGTGAAGAGATTGGTAAGATATGAAGGCACTGGAGATAGCCCCTGAAATGGTAGAGACAGCATCTGAAATATTCCAACGGGAAAATCTGACACAGCAGAGTAGCCAAATATGATGGGTTTCATCTGCCCAATGGGAATTCCGGTCATTCCCATGTAGCTTATGGCTATTCCTATAAAGCTCTCGCCCCTGTAATTTGCGCTGTTAGCCGATGGCTCGTACTTCTGATAGAAACTATACTTGGAAACTGTCTGAAGCGTGTAGTTTCGGAAATGCTCTCCAGAAAAATGCCCTCCAGAATAGGATATGACAGTTAAATTCACGAAAGATAGGGGCTTAACCGAATCAAGATAGGACGACAGAGAGGTCAGGTTCTTTATCACGACACCATCAAGGGCATACACAATTGACCCGGGGGGAACCCCTGCCTTCGCAGCGGGAAAGCCCGGATACAATCCATCGATCACCACTCCGGCTGGAACTGTCAGATTACTCACCCTGTGATCACTGTAGATCTGTACCGAAACCTTTTTACCAGGAGTGAACTGCGAATCGAGATAAAGAGATCCCAGCTGTTCTCCCGAAACACCACCTATGGAGAGTACCTCAACATGGGCAGTGAGGCTGCTATTCTGACTGAATGCACTATCAACAGAGCTGACGTAGAAGCCGCTGTGAGTTGGCTGGGCCGCTGGCATGAATGCCCCGACTATTAGCAAAAACGATACCAGGGTAATGATTATATTTATTCCAGCTCCAGATGCAAAAATCCTTCTTCTTACAACCGGATCTGCCTTCGAAATCTCATCCTGATCTGGTTCCACAAAGGCGCCAAGCGGAACGATGAAAAAGAGTCCTCCCACCGATTTGACATTTATACCGTGCTTTCTGGCAACCACACCGTGCATCATTTCATGTAGAACGACGGCGATGAAGAGAGCTACGGTTCCATATATCACCGGTATTGCAGGGTTTATTCCAGGAATGGCCAAATATTCATTGAGAGGCGGGGAGGTGGCTACGTGAACCTGAGATATCAGGTATGCCTCATATATCAGAAATGCGAGCGACAGAATTCCCCAGATCAGAAACATTGCAACGGACAGTTTTGAAAATCCTACAGCGGGAAATCTGCTGGCAATCCTATCCAGGATGTTTCTGTTCTTTGATGTCTTCACCATGAGTGCCGGACCATAAAGAGAGAAGTGTTTGCTTCTCCTTATTCGGTTAGCCATTGCATATATTCCGATCAACCAAAACACGACGGCCAGCAGAGCCAGGATGATGTTGTTCATGATGTGAAGTCAGCAACCATTATTAATATAAATAACTTTACGCAGAGGGTATACGGCATGCCTGTTTTACATTTGAAAAAGAGACTGTAGCATTTAAGCACTTATTGCACTCATCGTAGATTGAAGAAGCTGAGTGAAAGACATACCTCGTGAATGAAACAAACCATGTGGTTTCAAATTAGATAGGGAGTCTTCCCTTCGATATTTTTGCCTTTGAGGTTTTGAATGTAACGGGCATAAAGAAAGAGGGATCGGATATTCAACCACAAATCGTTTACGGTCTACCTTTCAGTTGGGGCACTTCACTGAATATGAAGCTAGAGATGTGACCGAGAGAGCAATTTATTTTGATCTAAATATACATCACGGATGTGTTCAAAATGTGGATACAGGAATAACAACAACAGAAATGGATTTTAAATAGGCTGCAAACATTGCAATTTCGAACCTCTTCTGATCTTAATGCCCCAGGAACCGTCGAGGTACCCGGTAAATCCATATACTTCAGGATGCGATCAAGCAACCAATCGTTGCTTTCCATGAGCGCATACCTATGGGCACGTTGGTAGCAACAGGCTCCAACCCTTCAGGCGGAGTGGTTGACAAGTTTAAATAAATCGCTGCTCTTCACTGAATTATGGGCGCGTGGCCAAGCCAGGATATGGCAACAGCCTCCTAAGCTGTAGATCGAGGGTTCGAATCCCTCCGCGCCCGTGATAGCTTTTCCCTTTTTGAAGGAAATGCAGAAATTTTCAGTGTGTTACATTGTAAGATGCCCTCTTGCCGGATGATACAGAAAGGGTTAAAAGCGCTACCCTCATAAGTAGAGCATGAAGTGGGTGACAAGAGAAAGGGCGAAGGTTGATAGGATTGCGTGCCCGTGGCTGATCAGCAGGTTTGTTGATCCTGACGCAGAGTTCCTGTTTGTTCCTGAGGGAAAGGTGCTTGAGGTTGCAAAATCTGAGGACGCCATACCATTTGATATGCCAGGCGCTTAATTGTACCACTATCAGGAAAACTGAGAGTATAGATGCGCATTTGATGCCATAATAAGAAAGTACGGGCTCACCGATCCAGCGCTACTGGATCTCGCGGAGATCGTGAGGACTGCGGACACAAATCAAGCAGTTCCAAGGCCAGAGGGTGCTGGACTTGAGGCCATGGCGCTGGGTTTCAGAGAAAAAGCCAGAGGTTACCTGGATAATATGAGAATGCAATTTCCCGCATATGATGCATTCTATGAATATTGCAAGCTAAAGGTGGAAGATAAGGGGAAACTTGAGCACAGCGTTTCCGGATAAAGGTTCCACTCAGAACACTGATTTTTCTTTGTTGGTTGGCTTCCGGTACAGATCACGAATGATCCGGTGTTATCTCCATGGAAACCGCCCTCCTCAAGATGTTCCATCTGTTTAAGAGAAAAATCGTCTCATTCCATAATGAATGAACCTCTGGATTCTAACAGTGTGTTAGCAATAAGATGATAGACAGAACCTGAGTTTACCTATAATGTGCATAGAACTCCTCAATAGATGAAGAAGTTACATCCTTAAAAGACCATACGGGGAGTGAATAGGTTCCATGGAAATGTACCTACTCTGCTCTGGGCGCCAGCAGAAACTCCCCTGTCATGTTCCCATCCTGCCCAAATTCAAAGGAGATGACAAGAGGATAATCATTCTTAAAACTCAACTTTATCTCTTCTGCTGTAGACAGTGATTTTATCAACTTCAACAGATATTCGAGAGGATATGAACAGCTCACCTCCTCGGCACAACTGATATCACTTATCATATCCTTCTGAAGAACGAGTTCAGATTCCTCGGAATCTGATAGTGATCTGGCACTGAACTGGTCCGGTTTGAGTGTGAGTCTGATTGAATCAGAAACATCCTCAGCGGCCTTCAAACCCATCTCAAAATACTGTTTTCTGATCACAACATAACTTTCAGATGAGATCTGCGGAACCTTCGGAACGGATATGGCCCCATCATCAAGCAACGTTATCTTCTTATTTACGGTGCCTATCTCAAATTCCAGCTTGTCTTTATGTCGTATCGCTGAAATGTGAGTACCTGCTGTAACGAGACGCATTACCTTCTTCACCCTGTCGAGATCAATGGCCATCTGTTCCTCACCGCTGATCTGATAGTCATTGAAGGCTTCTCGTGGTACTTCAAGATTAACCATCGCCACGTGAGCCGGATCAACTGCCTTAACCCGCAGACCATTTTGTTCAAAAACGAATTTTGCCTCTGTCACGACCGTTCCCAACAAATCTATGATCTCCTTCAGGTTCTTTACTGATATATTAAATGACGTCATGCTAATCACTCGGGAATGGATGATCGGCTGAAACCTAAATAAGCCTTTTGATCGTCTCGGCCGATATCCTTCCCGGGAAATTCATCAGGTTGTGCATCGATAGCGATTAAGACCATATGTGTTTCTCAGCATAGCACAGAAACAGGTACAGCACCGAACTTATGATCATCTGTTTGCCCGGGAATGTTTCACTGATCATTTCTATGGGTTGATTAGCCTTGTGCCCCTGCAGAAGTAAGGCGCACCAGGAAAGAGTAACGTTTCAGAAACATGTTTAGGGGTTTTATAAATGTATAGAAAAAATAAGAAAATTAGGGCTTTAGAGTGATCCGTAATAATCTTCGTTGTATGGTTCCGGCTTCAGCCCCTTTCTCTTTCGTATTTCTCTTACAACCTCAGGCTGAAGTTCAGGGGGCACCTTGACATAACCAGCGTTCTCAGAACTCCAGAGAACTTTTCCTGCCGTAGCGCTCCGTATAGCTGATGCAAAACCAAACATACCAGCCACCGGGACTCTGGCTGTCAGTACAACCTCTTCCCCCTCCTGCTTCATGTCCTCGATAACACCCCTTCTCTGCTGAATTTCATTGGTTACTGAACCCATGATCTCTTGAGGAACGTTCACGAAGACTTTCTGGATGGGTTCCATAAGAATTCTCTTGGCCTGGCACATTGCTCCATAGATAGAGTTACGGCCAGCGGGAATAACCTGAGCTGGTCCTCTGTGAATGCTATCCTCGTGCAACTTGGCATCCGAGAGTTTCACCTTTACTCCATAGACCTTTTCATTTGCAAGGGGTCCTCTGTTCATAACCTCCACAAATGAATCTATGAGAAGCTCCATTGTTTCATCGAGATACTGAATTCCCTTTGTTACATCAAAGAAGATGTTCATACCCTCTACAGCCTCAAGACCTTTGGCCTCATCTCTGGGAATACCACTCTTCACCAGCTTCTCAACGATCGTCTTCTTATCTTTGAATCTTCGGCCCTGAGGGACCTCTCCATTTTTAATCAGATCTATAACGCCCTGTTCCAGAGGTTCCACCTCGAAGTAAAACCTGTTATGCTTGTTAGGAGACTTCCCCTCGAAAGGCCCACCATGGTGGGATACGGTTTCGCGATAAACGACCAGAGGTTTACTCGAACTTACTTCAACCTTGTAATCGTGCTCGATCCTGTAGAGGGTGATTTCCAGATGCAGTTCACCCATCCCTGAGATAAGATGTTCACCTGTTTCCTGATTTATTTCAACCTGTATTGAAGGATCGGCTTTCGAAATGCTACGGAGCACATCTATCAGTTTTGGAAGATCAGAAGTATGTTTGGCCTCAATTGCGAGAGTTACCACAGGATCTGTATAGTGAACCATGGGCTCGAATGGCTCCATATTGGGCACCTCGGACACCGTGGAACCTGCCTTGGCGGCTTTCAGTCCTATGATGGCTGCAATGTTACCGGCAGAGATTTCACCTATCTGGATCCTGTCGGGACCAACCATCATTGATAGAACCTGCACTTTGTATTTATTGCTTCCCTGGTCGGAGATGTACACCTCGCTACCCTTTCTAAGCGTTCCACTGAAAACTCTGCCAACAGCGATCTCCCCGGCATGGCTGTCGATGATGATTTTTGTAACCATGAGAGTTGCAGGGCCATTGTGATCGCAGGCCAGCATGGCCTTCCCCACATCGGTCGAAAGATCGCCTCTCCATATCTGAGGGATTCTGTAACTCTGAGCAGTCTTGGGATCTGGAAGGTGCTTCACAACCATATCCAGCACGATGCGATGCAACTGCGCTTTCCTGGAAAGTTCTTTCTGCTTTCCATTCTTGACATACTCAACAATATCCCTGAAATTCATCTTGCTGTGCTGCATGGCCGGAATTGATATCGCCCAGTTGTTATATGCAGAACCAAATGCAACACGGCCATCTTGAACGGATACAAGCCACTCCTTAGCGAATTCCTTTGGAGCATATTTCGAAACAAGCTTGTTCACATCAACGATGACTTTCTGAAATCTGGACTGCATCTCTTCCGGGTTCAGCCTCAACTCATTGATGAGCCTGTCCACCTTATTTATGAACAGAACCGGTTTCACCCGCTCCTTGAGAGCCTGCCTTATGACGGTTTCTGTTTGAGGCATGACACCCTCAACGGAATCCACAACAACAACAACACCGTCAACGGCCCTCATTGCCCGGGTGACATCTCCTCCAAAGTCAACGTGCCCGGGGGTATCTATCAGATTTATCAGATAATGATCGTCATCAAATGGATGCACCATGGATGCTACAGCAGAATTTATGGTGATCCCCCTGGCCTGCTCCTGCTCATCATAATCTAGGAGGAGTTGTTTGCCAGCAAGTTCTTCACTCATCATTCCGGCTCCGGCGATAAGGTTGTCCGAAAGGGTTGTTTTACCGTGATCAATGTGCGCGGCAATACCGATGTTTCTTATCTTATCCGGGTTATTTATAATACTCTTCGCTTTCTCGATGTTATCTTCTTTTCTGCCCATAATATTTCCTCTTTGCAGGGCTTAGCTTCGTATCTGAATCTCTATCTGTACACCATCTGGTATTGGAATACGCATGAGCTGTCTGAGGGTCCTTTCATCAGCGTCAACATCTATGAGGCGTTTGTGTATTCTCATCTCCCATCTATCCCAGGTGGATGAGCCCTCTCCATCAGGGCTCTTTCTTACTGGAACAACGAGCTTCTTCGTTGGGAGTGGAACCGGCCCGTGAATCTCAACGCCGGTTCTGCCTGCGATCTCTTTGATTTCATGACATACCTCGTCGACTATGCTATGTTCTCTGCCACTCAGTGAGATCCTTGCCCTGTATGAAGCCATTGTTTCACCTTACTTCTTTTCGAGATCAATACAGGTTCCTGCTGCAACAGTTTGCCCCATATCTCTGATGGCAAATTTACCCATCTGTGGAATTTCCGATACCTTCTCAATCACCACGGGTCTGTCGGGCACAACCTTAACGACTGCAACGTTCCCCTTTTCTATGTAGGCGGGATTTTCCTCCAGTACGGTTCCATCCCTCGGATTTATCTTCTTGAGAATCTTTTCAAACCTGCAGGCTATCTGTGCCGTGTGAATGTGAAACACAGGTTTGTAACCGTTGGCTATGGCACTGGGATGGTTGAGAACAACTATCTGTGCTGTAAAGGATTTTACAACAGTAGGAGGAGATGAGACACTTCCACACACATCTCCCCTCTTTATCTCATTCCTTGCTATTCCCCGTACATTGAATCCTATGTTGTCACCCGGCTCGGCTTTCGTCATGCTCTCGTGGTGCATTTCAATAGATTTTACCTCACCAGACTTATCTGCAGGCTGGAAGACCACCTTATCCCCCACCTTGAGCACTCCCGTTTCGATCCTGCCAACTGGCACAGTTCCAATACCGGTTATTGAATAGACGTCCTGAATTGGGAGTCTAAGGGGCTTATCAATAGGCTTTTCAGGAACCTTCAGACTGTTAAGGGCTTCCAGAACAGTGGGACCCTTATACCAGGGCATATTCGGGCTGTTCTTTGTTACGTTATCGCCTTTATAACCGCTGGTTGGGATAATTGGGGTGTCTTTATATCCAAGAGCGCCCAGGAACTTTACAACTTCCGCCTTTACCTCATTGAACCGCTTCTCACTGTATGGTGGCTGGGTAGAATCCATCTTGTTGGCAAGAACAATAAGTTGCCTGACCCCGAGGATACGTGCGAGGTTTGCATGCTCCCTTGTCTGGGCCATAATGCCCTCTCCCTCCTTGAAAGAAATAACAAGAAGGGCGGCATCTGCCTGGCTGGTTCCGGTTATCATGTTCTTGACAAAATCTCTGTGACCAGGAGCATCTATTATAGTGAAGTAATATTTATCTGTCTCAAATTTTCTATGAGCTACATCTATTGTAACTCCACGCTCCCTCTCTTCCTTAAGGCGATCCATTACCCAGGCAAACTCAAAGGTTGCCTTTCCCTTTTCTGTTGCCTGTTTTCTGTACTCCTCAATAATATGAGGCGGGATCTCCCCATGCTCAAACATCAACCGTCCTACGAACGTTGACTTGCCGTGATCCACGTGTCCGATTACTACCAGATTAATGTGTGGTTTTTGACTTGCCATAGTATCACCATCAATAGCTATCCCACATGGTAACCTTATATAAGGATTTTCTCAAATAAGATCGGGTAACAGAAACAGCATTTCGGAGATGGGGCGTTTCTATTATTCCTTACCAGTATGTATGCGCATATAACATTTCGGCATTCGGACGTTATTGCTTTCCTTTAGACCACCAGTAATTAGACCTGCAAAATCTCCTTCGCTGATAATAGAGAGGAATGCTATTAAGATATGTTGATACTTTACCGGATGAATTCCTGACACGCTGCAAACCATTTACTTTTTTCATGTATGCTGTTTAATCCAATGAATTAGCACCTCATCTTCAATTTAGCCTGAAAAGGTCCCTGCATGAAGACACTGAGGGCTGAAAAAACATTTAAGGTGATAACCCGGAAAAAGTGAAATTGAGTTGTCAAAATGAGATACAAATTTAATCGATCAAGTGTATCCTCACCTATGGTCTTGAAAGGTGTGTATGTTATTCCCCATGGAGATGAGATTATTGACCTTCCCAGTGATGGAAGCAGAAAGATACGGAAGGAGATAGAGAGGATAGCAAGGGAGGATAGTTCGGAGACGTTGATCATCATCAGCCCCCATGGTCTCCGGTTGAGAAGATATATTTCTCTAATAAACACCGAACGTCTGTTTTCAGTTGTGAAGACAGAAAAATATGAACTGAAAAATATCTACGAAACAGACAGGAAACTTGCCTCCGCCATACTGGACGAAGAGAAAGATTATGTAGAGGAGGTTCAGTTCGTAACATCCAGTGGTGATCTTTCATCCTTTCCCGTAGATTTCGGAACAGCTATTCCCTTGGTTTTCTTCGGAAAAAGAAAAGTGATCGCGATGGGTCAGCTGAGAACCAACAACAGAACCTTTCTGGAGAGATTTGGGGAGAATCTCGCAAAGTTGGCTCAGAACTATCCTGGCGACATCAGCATTATATTGAGTGCTGATCAAGCTCATGCCCACAGCACAGATGGCCCTTATGGGTACTCAGAAAAAGCCAAAGAGTATGATTCCATCATCGCAGATATTATTGAAACTTCACGTTATGATCGTTTAAGCATCATATCAGACGAGTTTATAGCTGATGCCAAGCCCGATAGCTACTGGAATATGCTAATCCTGAAAGGGATCGTTGAACAGACAAACATAAAGATGAAACTTTTGTATTACTACGTTGAGCGGTATTTTGGAATGCTTGCAGCGAGAAATGATTGATTCAATCATTTCCTGTAATCGTAGAATCCAATACCCACCTTCTTTCCCAGCCTTCCTGCATCTACGAGTTTTTTGAGTAAGACTGATGGTCGGTATTTCTGATCGCCGTAATCATTCATAAGAATGTTCTGAACGTTAAGAACTATATCTAGACCAACCATGTCTGAAAGCTCAAGTGGGCCCATGGGAAAACCGGCACCGAATTTCATAGCTTTGTCAATATCTTCTTTCGAAGCGATCCCCTCATCCAGGATTTGAATGGCCTCATTCATCACAGGAACAAGGATCCTGTTTACAACGAACCCGGGAACCTCCTTTACCTTTATGGGAACCATGCTTCCCCTATGATTCTTCAGTCCTGAGATGAATGCGTAAGTTTCTTCCACCGTTTTGTCAGAAGTCTGCAGGGCAGGGACTATTTCCACCAGCGGTAGGGTATATGGCGGGTTAAAAAAGTGTGTAACTATCACATTTTCAGGATGTTTCGCGTTGACTGCAAGTGAAGTTATACTCAGTGATGATGTGTTCGAAGCAAGGATAGCCTCATCATCCAAGAATTCGGATACAGACTTGAAGGTCTCCTTCTTTATGGCCTCATTTTCAAATACAGCCTCGATGACGATGTCGCATCCATTAAAATCAGACCATTTATCCGTCTGAGTAATGTGAGATAATGTGGTTTCAACTTCAGAAGTTGGAAACGTTGGTGCCAGAGTCTTTTTAATAACATTTTTCTGCTCCTCGGTGAGTTTCACTCCAAGTTTCTCAATTCGGGAAATTTCCTTTTCGGCTCTCTTCTCCTGATAGCCAGCATTCTGCTCCAGTATACGCCTTATTCTTTCCACTCCTTTTGCTGTAACGTTAAGGTTGATATCTTTGATAACTACATCAAGACCATTAAAGGCCAAAACCTCTGCAATAGCGGCACCCATATTACCTGCTCCAATAACACCAGCTTTCTTTATCATAACAGATCATTTCAAATCCGCTAATTTAGTTTTGGGACACTGTTAAATGTTAGCGATGATGGGAAGAGGATTTGTGTCAACGATAATAGCTTGGAATTTAAATTCAAATTTTCGATACGACTTATACTTGAGCAGACACTCCCCCTGTAGTGGTGTGTCTATAGAAAGTAACTTTTCTAGAACATTTTCTGACCATCCTGGCATTTATAACATCCTCTTAAATCTGTCAGAGACGATTTCTCATTAGCCTCCGCTACTCTCAGGCATATTCCTCGTGACACTCTTCTGACTCTCACCACCACTAAACTCGGATGTTATAATCTTAAGTTATAATGTCGATATTATGGATGTGTAAAGGTAAATGAGGCTTACGTGGAGAAGGTTTTCCAGATTACGGAGGTATTCCTATAAAACCAAACATTCATCGGATGAGAAACATTTAAAATTCCCGTGGATCATATCGCTCGCTATCCCTACGCGAGATGCTTGGAATCATCATTCTTTGGAGATCTGGCAAAATAATTAGTTTTTTTTGTTAGCTGAACTATATGCCAAATAATTCGTAAAGAAAATTACAGCACTCACTACTAACAAAACAATTAAAACCTTCGTTATTACTGGATGTCTCACCCCAAACACTGGCTTCACTTTCAATACAATAAAATACACGTATACTGAAACTAAATAAAGCGCTCCTCCCACCACAACACCTATGCTAACCAAATGATATGCAAAACTAAATAAAAGACTATAAGTATGTGAGGAATTGGAATATATTATACTCTGCATCATAAACCCGAATAATCCTAAAATCGTAGAAAAGATAAACACTTTAGTTGCTTTCCAGGTCTCTTCTTCATAATAACTTCTACTGGTTGCAATACTCATCGCTTCCTCTTCCGTAAGATGCCATCTTTCAAACATCTATTCCCCACCTTTTTCATTTTTCTTTATAAGTCCCTATGCCCTTACTTTAATTTATCTATGAAATATAAAACCTCAGTCATGGAAAATAAATAAAATTCGCTCTCGTGTATTCCAAACCATCTCAGAATAAATACCCCACACATCTTTTCATTGGAAGGGATTATTAAAGGTTTTAATATGTCATGAAAAAAGTTCTTTTGACCACGTTGACATGGTGATTATTGCAAGATATACGGAGAGGTGGTCGAACCATTTCCTGACCCGAGAGGTCGCCAATGAGATTGACCACCCTTCGCCTTTTCATGGTAGAATGAAACAGGGGTGAATAGAAGAATGTCGAGTTATCTCTGACTTTAAACTCTCACACACCACACAGGAGGTGGTTGTAATATATATGGGAATGGTGGCATGAGAATGGCGTATACATAACGGAACTGGAAGATAATGGAGATGTGAAGGTACATCATGAGATTGAGAATGATGAATCTGCATGGACAGAGTTCAGGGATCATTATCTTTCCCTGAAACCTGAGATTTCCCTGGAGGTATCAACATCTGGAAAATACATTGCAGGAATGTTGAGGGACATGGGATTCTCCATCCACATGGCAGATCCTTCCAGACTCTCCCTTATATTCATTCTGCAATGGAAAATGATAGGGAGGATTCATACAGGTTAGCAAAACTTCTCAGATTGGGAGAATTACCGGAGGTGTATCTTCCTTCCCGGTATTCCGATGATCTCAGATCCGTAAGGTACAGGAAATCACCTGGGGAGGAAATAACAATGCTCAAGAACAGGGTTCTTGCGATACTCTCCTCTGCAGGTATCAGGATCAATGCAACAGACATATTCGGGAAGAGGGGAATGGTAGCCATATTCAGATCTGCAAATAATCTTTCCACCTCACAGAGGGTTGTCCTTAATGATCTGATGGATAGGATTACCTATCTCATGAGAAAAGAATCAACAGTGGAGGATGAGATATCCAGATCTGCCATGAATGACAGGAATGTGGATCTCCTCATGACAATTCCGGGTATTGGCATATATTCTGCTGCTGCCATAACATCAGAGATAGATGACATATCAAGATTCAAAACAAAGGAGAAACTTGCTTCCTATGCAGGATTGGTACCGAAACAGAATCAGTCCGGTACTGTGGATATAAGGGGACATATAACCAAACGTGGACCATCAATGCTGAGATTTATCCTCGTGAATGCAACACATACGGTTATAAAATATTCAAAGAGGATGAAGAAGAAATACCTCAGTCTTGTAAGGAGGTTGGGAAAGAACCGTGCAATAGTTGCAATTGCCCGCATCCTCATAGAAACAATACATGTAATGCTTTCAAGGGGCATGGAATACATAGATCAGATGGATTCCCTTACTGAGAGAAAGAGGATTGCCATGAGCGTAAGGGCAAGAAGGCCTTTCCAGAGTATATCCATCGAGGATCAAATTAAAAATCTGATGGATGTCCGGAAGGAAAGACAGAGAAGAGCAAGAAATATGGAAAAGATAAATAACCCGGAGATGATCATATGACTGTCATAGAACTTTTTTCATAGAAGAAGTGGTCTCCAAGAACATTAAGGGGATATTATAAATGCAAGGATGAGATAGAGGAAATGTTTCAGGAGAGGTATCCTTTATAAATACACAAAATATGGGAC
>WAQW01000004.1 GCA_015520045.1 Thermoplasmata archaeon
CATTTTTCCTGGCCGCCCGGGCGGTTATTCCCTTACTCAGAAGGGCCTGATTGATCTGAGAAGCAGTGAACGATCGAAGTGCTTCCCTCCTCCCCATGTTTCTTCCGGCACCGTGGCACGAGCTCCCAAAGGCCCTCTCAAGATTATCCTCCACACCTGCGAGAACGTAAGATGCCGTGCCCATATCTCCCGGGATCAGCACCGGGTGACCAAATTCCGAGTAGGGCGTACCAGCCATTCGTGATGGGGGGAACGCCCGGGTTGCACCTTTCCTGTGTACGACCACTTTTTTCACGACTCCATCCACCCTGTGTTCTTCTATCCGGGCTATATTGTGTGCCAGGCTGTAGACCAGCTTCATCCCTATCTCGGATGAGGGCCTTCCGAGGACCTTATGAAACACCCTTCTGACCCTATCGACTATGAGCTGCCTGTTAACGTAGGCATAATTCGCCGCTGCCGACATACTCTCGATGTACCGCTCTGCCGTGCGCGATTTTATATGCGCGTATGCAAGCTGCCTGTCAACAGCTGGAACATGAGTCCCCTCTGCTCCAGAATAGATGGTGTTCAGAAAATCCGTTGCCACCTGGTGACCGAAGCCCCTGGAACCGGTGTGGATCATAACCGTTATCTGCCCCTCAGAATCTATACCAAAGGATCTTGCTGCTCTCTCATCATATATCTTATCCACGTACTGTATCTCAAGGAAGTGATTTCCGGAACCCAAAGTCATAAGCTGCGTAATTCCTCTCTCCATGGCCCGTCTTGAGATGAAGGCCAGGTTGCTCACCTCAAGTTTTCCTCCATTCTCAGTGTGCGTCAGATCCTCATCTTCCGCATATCCGTTCTCAAGAGTCCACTGCAACCCGTCCATAAGGATCTCATCCATCTGCCTTCTACTGATGGAAAGACCTCTTTTACCCATTCCCGCAGGAATGGACTCAAAAAGTGAGTCTATCAGATATTTTACCTTACCATCGATGTCACCTCTCTTCAGTGAGGTGGAGAGAAGCGACACTCCGCAGTTAATATCATAACCAACACCTCCCGGAGAGACCAGCCCCTCATCATAATCAAACACTGCGACTCCACCTATTGGAAAACCATAACCCTGATGAATGTCGGGCATTGCAATAGCCGATCCCGCGATTCCTTTCAGCGTGGAAACGTTAACGAGCTGGCGCAGGGATCCATCCTTCTTTATCTTTTCAAGCAAATTTTCAGATGCAAAAACATACGCGGGGACAAGTTGTTCAACCTCCTTATCCTCAATTCTCCAGGTAAAATTATCGACTTCATCAATGGATATAACCATCCCATGTTGTATACACAAATTGTATATCGCATTTTCTATTGAGCTGGCTTCAGCCGGTGCTTTCCATTGGTAACAGGAACTCTTCTCCCGGGGAGGGTGTCCTGAAATCCATGAGGTGAGTACTGCAAAAAAGATAAATAGCGTGTAGTTCATCTGAAAATCGAGCATGAAGGAGATAAAACTTGATGAACTCGATGATTCGATTCGGTTTCGTATTCGCCTGGAAATTTCGCTAAGAGACACTGCCATCAGGATAAAAAAACTCAACGGTAGCACTACAAGGTTTGATGAGTACATAAAGGCAAGAGAGATGAAGATTCAGGATTTGCTCAAACTTTCCGATGGCTTTTACATCACAGAGGAGGGAAAAAGGATCTACCCATGACATTTGTTTGGGAGTGATTTCAATGCTCTATGAAATGCATTAATGACAGAACCTTAAACATCCGGGGAAGTTTTTGGTTTATCCGATCTGTAACGAGGAGAACCGGACATATCCGCTTCTTGCTGAACATACAAAGCTACGCTTCTGCACGACGATCGTATGGGCCTTGACGCGAGCCATCACAGAACTGGAACATCATAATGTTAATATTATATATAGGGAGAGATACATGAAGAACATGCCAAAAGCGGTTTTCCAGTTAATGGAGGTATTCTCATGGTAAGAAAATATTCAGTGGAGGAGAAGTTCCAGATAGTTATGGAGTCCTTTACAGACAATGTATCACA
>WAQW01000005.1 GCA_015520045.1 Thermoplasmata archaeon
ATCCAATTCAGACCTAAATTGAGAACGATCTTATAGGGATAAGTGAATAAATAAAATCCCGATTTTGCTGGAGAATAGCTTAAAGAAATTCATCTGAGAGAGAAATAAAAACTCTAACAAGGAAATGCCCATGCAAATGACAGCTATAAGCATATATTATATTCTTCCTAGCATCGAATCTTGGATCTTCGGACCAGGATGTTTCTTTCGTGTCCCGTTATAATACTCGTATGAAATTTTAGAACACGTTTTCGCTATTTTTGAAGATATGGCAATACAGGCAATAAATTCCAAACAGAACTCGTTCAAAGAGGGAGTGAAATGATACGATTGAGCCTGAAAAAAACGGTTGTTTGAAATGAATAATACCTAAAAGCTCTATTGATTTATGAATTTCGCAGAGATTCGATCACATCGCCCAGCTCCCACCAAACAACTCCTTTACCCTTCATTTTCTCAATGCAGTTCCGGGTGAACCCACTCTTTGAGACCATCAGAAACTCCTTTTTGAAGCTTCCAAACCCGCTCAGTTCGACCTTTCTCCCCAGTTCGTCAAGGTACTCGCAGGACATCTGTCTGCTCCTCCACTTGACCTCTCCGGCAAGGACCCGCCTCTTTTTCCAGTTCACTGCAAGAACATCTATCTCATCTCCTTTCCTTGACCACCAGGAACCTACCACATCGTAGTCCATGCTGTTCCTGACAGCCTCGCGGACGAGCTCCTCGAATGTAAAGGAAACGAACTGAGGCAAAGACCTCTTGGTTTTCTCAAGGACAACATCATACCTTCCCGTTTCTATCATCGCAGACTGCCCAAACACGAACCTGAACCAGAACTCCACCATCCTGTCTGATATCCTGTACCTTCCCCTTTTGCTGCTCTTCTCCTTGGTCACAGGATTAATGACGGTGATCAGGTTGAAGTCATCCTTAAGTGTGTTCAGATATTTAGGAAGGCTGTCTCTTTTTATCCCTGTTTTATTGGCTATTTCGGTGAATGTGTTGTATCCCTCCGATATCGCCTCTAAAACAGAGAAGTAGGTGCTGTAATTGGCACCGAAGTCCTCGATCAGCGTGCTCTTCACTTCGTCCCGAAGAAGCGGGAAATCACTGAAAAAAGAGATGCTCAATATTTCTGATACGGATTTTCCTTTTAATCCCTGTTCCTCCAGCATGGCATAGTACTTCGGAAAACCTCCGAAGATAGAATAGAGTTCTACGCCCTCTTCCGGAGAGAAACCCATGTCGGATGTTATGGAGAGTATGGTTGATGCGTTCAGTTCTCTGAGATGTAACGTTTCAGTGCTCCTTCCGAACAACGGCTCCCTGGAGTCTTGAAATATTCTCCTCATTAAGGAGATGTAAGAGCCCATCAGTATCATGTGAACGTTTCCTCTCTGTTTATATCTATCAAAGACCTTCTGAAGCACAGAGAACACATCGGGCGATGAGTACCTGAAGTTCTGAAACTCATCCAGAATTAGAATCAGAGCTTCTTCCGCGTGTGTGAGAATATATTCGAAAAGATCGTCCCATCTCGTGAATCTCGGAGAACTACCGTAGAAATCTCTGAGTATCGTCGAAAACTCTTCGAGAAGCATGGTGGAACTCTTCCTAGAAACGAAGAGGTAGATGTGCAACTTATCTTTCATGAACTCCTCGATCAATCTTGTTTTTCCGACCCTTCTCCTTCCCATGATGACTGTCATATGGTCGCTATCCCTGACCATACTGTAAACTCGCTTCAGTTCCTTCATCTCGGACACTCGATTATAAAACCTCACAATAATACAAAAAAGTATCATACTATTTATTACTATTTCTTTTTAAAAGAAATACGCGTTTCCCAATGTGCAAAACAACTTAAGGATCTTCCGTTGCAGATGCTTCATAGCAGGAGAACCACTGATCTTGCGGTATTGGTGAAGTGTGGAATATTCAATCATAATATTGTAGGCGCGTAAGTAATGATAAAAACCCTCAAGGTGAGATTGTATCCATTAGATGATCAGAGGATTCTCCCGGAAATAACATTCTGGGTTGTATAGATATCTTCATAATGATTTTCGTGAGGCCAGGAATCAGCATTACGATGAACACACGGATGATATAAAGAA
>WAQW01000006.1 GCA_015520045.1 Thermoplasmata archaeon
ATGATGCCCAGATCTGAGAGTTTCTCGGCAACCGGGACAAAATCATTCGAAACAAATAGGGCACTATCCTCAGCAATTTTAATGGTTGCTGCTATATCCTTAATCGTTAACCTTACATTGATGGGATGAACGGACGAACCACTGAAGGGAATTCCGTACATGAGGGTGGCATACTCAATCGAATTCCATGCAATAACGGCAATGCGCTTTCTTCCCAGCTCCAGATTTTTCAGACTATTTGCCAGTCGTACAGCACTCGTAAAGAGATCCCTGTAGGTAATATTTCTGTCTCCATCAGTCAGGACCTCATCCCTCTTCCTCAGCAGTGTTTGATAAAACAATCGGTCGAGGGTCAGGCCTACTTTCTTATCCATGTGTATATAATTTCTTAGGTTATTTAAAAATATCTGTTCTTTCCCAACATCGTGCGGGGGTTCTCAAAATGACAACCCGGAAACCAGGTCATTCAATTATTTCAAATACATCGTGTCATTTTGCAGAGTTATTGTTGACCTATGCTAAAAAACAACAGGTGATTTTTTGGCAGCACTTAGATTCTGAACCTATCAAATATACTTTGAGGATACCGAGAATAGTTACGTCTTTGTACTCATTTTATTCTCGATACAGTTATGATAAAGCGGTGTACATCCGAGATGGGATATTTTTTAATATGTGAATGCTATTGATATTCGGTATCTATGGGAACCTGGCTTCTTTTCTTCGATATCGATGGTGTTCTATGGGATCATCTTGATGTTTCTTCAACAGAACCACCATTTAAAAGGATTTCAGAGGATACTATTGTTGATTCCGAGGGTGAAAGATTAACTCTCAAAAAGGGTGCAGTCTCATTTATAAAATGGGCTAGGAGTGTGGGTGCCATTGTGTCTTCCTGTAGTTGGAATGATCCCCACCACGCTATTGCTGCACTGAAAGCATTCGGCCTTGAAAAATTATTTGATTTTCAGGGGATCAGGAGTGATCCTTACAAACATCTGATCATTCTAAGTGTGTTAGATAGACTAGAATCTGTAGGTGTTCCTGTACAAAGGGATAGAATATTCTACATGGATGACAGAAACATTCACCTGAAGGACATCAAAGAATCGGTTCCAGAGATCACATTTCTCCACATGTGGAAGGATGTTCGAAGTTTTGATTCGGCTAAAATGATCATCCAGAATAAACTCAACGGGACTTGATGGGGAAACCCTCAACAATCGGAATGGTCTCTGGGGGAAATCCGTAGCAGTCTTGAATTCATATAAGATGTTGTGTAGGCTGCTTGTGAATAACTATTTTCTGATGAATGCACGTATTGAGAACTGGATCTTTTATCATCCGTAATACCTGGCTGTGGATGCAGTTTGTGTGATACCATACCCTAGCTATTTGATCAATTTTACATCTCTCTCAATGTACAACAAAAATTCTTTGACATCTCTTTGTCCCCACTCTTATCACGGTTAGCGAGTATCATTTTACCCATTTCTACGAATTTATTGAGTGAATAAAAAATCCAGGACATCAGCGTAAACCTTTAGGAGAATAGATTTCTGGTACCGGATGTGAAAAGGAAGACGTATACTCTTTGTGTATCTATTTTCAGCAATAAACTTAACACTAAAGCTCAGTAATGTAATGTATGAGTAACATATATAACCAGATCAATGCAAATTAACCCTCGGGATATGAAACACACAGACAATCAATGAAAAGAAAACTCTGACAATAAGTTACCTCGTTCATTTGCGTAATTGTGTAACTGATGTGTCTTAGAATATACATATGCCATCTTTATAGTAGCGTATTAGTATGGAGCTCGTCTACGTCATTGACAGTGTCTCGAATTTTGTATATGGGTAGCTAGGATTAATCCTAGAACGTGAGAGAAATCTCAGGAAAAATGAAAGGATGCCTCCTGAAATCCACCAGGGAGGCAATAAACAATGGAAGATCTGGATAAAGGGGTGTCGTAAATTGAGAGGCTCTACGAAAGAACAAGGAGACAAATTCTGATTTAAAGGAGCTTCATACTCGTTTACTCCATTTTTACCCAATATTTTTATATGTTAATGGGTTTAATATCTTACAAATTCAATAGAAAATGTTCATGGTGAAGGGA
>WAQW01000007.1 GCA_015520045.1 Thermoplasmata archaeon
GAAAGAACCCTGCCATGGTAACAATTGCCCGCATCCTCATAGAAACAATACATGTAATGCTTTCAAGATCCATGGAATACATAGATCAGATTTCTCCCCATAAAGAGAGAAAGAGGATTGCCATGAGCGTAAGGGCAAGAAGGCCTTTCCAGAGTATATCCATCGAGGATCAAATTAAAAATCTGATGGATGTCCGGAAGGAAAGACAGAGAAGGGCAAGAAATATGGAAAAAATAAATAACCGGGAGATGATCACATAACTGTCATAGAACTTTTTTCATAGAAGAAGTGGTCTCTAAGAACATTAAGGGGATATTATAAATGCAAGGATGAGATAGAGGAAATGTTTCAGGAGAGGTATCCTTTATAAATACACAAATATGGGACGCTACGAAGCAGTATATCCGGGTTGTTCTCTATGCTATATACAGGCCTATGGAATCTTAAGCCCCATTTATATTGATTTGTAGTTTTTCAAGGTTAAAGTTTAATTATATGCTATCCATCTAACTTTATAGAAGATCATACCTATGGTATAATTTAGAAAGTTTAGAGGGTGAATAAATTGGTTAGTTGTCCGGTATGCGGAGAGGATTTCGGGAAAGAGAATTATCAAGGAATGGCAAAACATTTCAGAAAATTCATTGATAGAGGTGAGCCAACGCACCATGATTGGCTAAGAGCGTACGTTCCGCTAGCCAATTATAACGATAGCGAATTTGATAGGAAGCTACAGTCATTTTATGATCTGTCGTCGTTATCTGCGAAGGAAGATTGGTTTACCAATTTGATAGTTCATAGATTCTTTGGCGAAAAACCGCATGAATTTATAGACTTAATGCAGCGTCCACGAAAGGCTACATTTATGGGCTTTGTGATGGAGTCATACGGAATAGTGAAACAGAGGATAAGATCGCTAGCTGCAATTGTGGCTAAGAGTGAAGAAGAGCATGTTCATTCGTATGTTGGTAGTTTGCTGGTTAATGAACTGGTTTACGATGGCAGTACCAAGTCCAGTACCTACTTGCTTCTTAGGATGGCAGAGGCTGTGGGAATAACTCGCGATACGATGCAAACGTCTATGCCACTTCCACCCACACTGCACTCAATCAAGTTCTGGAATGGAGTGAGTGAATCGTCAGGATGGTTGGAAATCCTCAGTGCAACCAATGTACTTGATCTTGTATATGATCATTCACTCAAGGATCACGGTGCAAAAATGGCTTTCTTCGGAAGCGGGGTGCTTGATAATGAGTGGATACCCGACCAGGTTAAGGAGTATCTCATCTTTACAAGAGATGTAATCGGAAAGAAGTCTAGGGATGGTTTAAAGATAATAGTTAAACATGCTAGTGAAAGTGATAAAATGGAAGATGCACAGAGCTCATTCTTGAGATCTATAGATGCCCTTGACAGACATTACCAGGCAATTGTGACCCGTATCAGACAATTCGAGAATAGGTAGAGCACAGATTCCTGTTTCGTGTTTCTCTGTGTGCCCTCCCGCCAGGTGAGATATCAGGTATTTCACGTGACTTTATTATTGATTTGAAGTCGTTTATCAGCACGGTTGCTAAAAAACCATATCTTTCAAAATATGGAATATTTTATGCGCATCCGTTCAGGAGAAACTAGCGATTAAGAAAAAGGAAAAACTTCTCCAATAAAGGGGAATAAAACGTTCACGGCTTAGAGAAAAATCCTTATAGTTATAACATCACCGTCGGATATATTTAGGTAGTCCCTCAAAAAAAATCTCGAGATTATTTCAACTGTATCCGTGTAGACTGTTCTGTACGGCATTATAATGGCACAGGGAACTCCGTTCACCTCTGACCTGAAAGCCTTAACTGCTCCAAACGTCCTATCTTCCGTTTTGAATCCCTCAATATAAATCCCCTGAGAAGCGCGGAGGCGATGCAACTTATCCCACCCACTCTGTCCTACCTTTATATTTAATGTGCCAAGGTAAGGAATAAAACCTAATTTTTGTTGAAATTGTATGATATACTTCTTTCGGGAGACGTAATATTTACCCTCTCCAAGACCGCTTACTACCTTTCCGGATAGCTCAATTACTGGACTCGTTCCAAGCATCTGCATGAGAGTGTACATTTCTGAGTGGAGAAGATCAAGCCCCTTCTCACTTATTTTAAAGGAATGATTTACCGCATCCGAAGATCGGATCAGATAGCCATCTCTTATCAGTCCAATCAGATACCTGGAGGCTGACTGTTGGCTCACACCAAGTCTCTTACCAAGATCAGAAGAGGTGATCGTGACCTTATTGGTGGATCCGGCCATGGACTTAAGTTCTCTGAGGGTTCCGTAAATCCTGATCCATTCTGAAAATTTTCGTTCCTTTTTCATCCCCCAACCTCCTTAATGAATCTCCTATCTCTTATGGATAAAACTTTTGCACCGGCTTCCTTTAGCCTATGAGCCAATCTTCTGTCGTTGGTCAGGACGCTGTATCCGAATCTAACAGCGGTGTTTAAGATACATTCATCACCCTTCCCACTAGATTCAAGGACCTTTAGATCGGAAAAAAGCCGTAACGCTGCTCTGGCAAATAGATTGCTTCGGGATAGACTCCTTAGTTCCATAATAGTACATTGGAGTATTGCCGGTACATACATAACTCCAAGATTACGGATAAGGCCTATCAAGTCGATCTTATCTTTGATGGCATAGATGAGGGAGTTAGCATCTATTATCAGCACATTCTCTCTTTTATACATCAGCACTGGCTATCTCTGTACTCTTTCACCAATGGCAATTTTACCCCGTATTTTCTTAATTCTTACCACTACGGTTTCTCCTCTTTTGGATCCCGGAATGAGAATCGTATATCCATTGTAAAGAGCCTTTCCTTCACCAGCCCGCCCTATCTCAGAGACGGTGACTTTATACTCCTTTCCCTCACTGATCCCCGTTTCTGTTTTCTTAACATCTCCAGTCACTCTTATAGAGTGCTGAGCTCCACAGGCTTTGCAAACCAAAAGATATACTCTGCCTACACGTTCTATTTCAGTATCCGGAGATCCACACTCATAACATGTAACGTACATTCCAATATAATCCTTCAATTTCTTTTCAAGGGTGCTGTGATCAACTTTCTTAATAATTATAAGCCTTCTCCCCTCCTGAACTATTTTGGTTCCAAGTTCCCGGGTGAAGTGCTTGATGATATTTTTGGCATCTCTTCTAAGTATGTCCACAATGTCCTGGAAATTTCTAATGATTGTATTCTTGCCTTCATAGATAACGTCAAGATCAGGTATCTTTAATCTACTCTGTATTTTAGTGGAATCAGCGAAAGCACCATCTGCCTTTTTCAGCAATGAAAGGTATTCATCATCATTAACCATAAAAGTGTATTCGTATTTTATATATATGATTTCATTCTCAGAATGAATCCTTTGCAAAAAGGGGTTTTTCCTATAAAATGACATTACAAACGTGTGAGATGTTCCGGTAATCTTTTTTTATGACAAGAAATTAAATGCAGCGTATCCTGCTTATGTTCAAACACAAGAATGAGGGTAATCAGGCGTTGACCGGTTATTTTCTTATATATCAAGAACCAATGATGTGCTCGTCCTGGTGATTATGGTAGGATCGCATCGTTGCCAGAACGAGCAAAGCTTGAAAGTCTCTTTACTGCGAAGAGAACTGCGGAAAAGTTGAGTTAAAAGGGTGAGGTATGTGGATGGAGTAGCGACAGGTGATGGTTTATATCTTCGTGGAGAGGAAAAATTCGGTCCCCTTTCCTCCAGGATATATGGATTCTTTTCCAGCATCAGGCGCTGGAGTTTTTACTCTGATATTGTTAATCACATCCTTTCAAGCAATCCCAGGCACATACTTGATATTGGATGCGGGCCAGCAAATCTTCTCATAATGCTTTCTAAGCGTTCACCTGATCTCAGATGCGTTGGCATTGATCCATCTCCATCCATGGTTAAACTAGCCAGAAAAAGAGTAGAACGAGAGAGACTTTCGGATAGAATTGGCATTATGATCGGAAGCAGCAGAAATATACCTGTTTCAGGAAAATTCGATACAATAATCACCAGTTTCTCTTTCCATCACTGGCAGAATAAGAATGAGGGTCTCCAAGAAATTTTATCTCACCTAGAAACAGGAGGGAAACTAACCATCTATGATCTTAGCGCCAGCGGTCTATATGGTAAAATCCCTATGATAAGAAATCACGTCCTGGATCATAGCACAATAGAGATTGATCCCAAGGTGTTCTCAAAGAAGGTAGAGTATAGCAGAAATGGTGCCCTTGTATTTGTTAATATCACGAGAAGGGATATCTCACGCAATGGTGACGTAAAATAATATATTACATTGAATTACGCCTCCTGGAGATGATGTATGATGGAAAACGTGATCATTGTGGGTTCTGGACCAGCAGGTCTCACAGCTGCTCTCTATACTGCTCGCGAGGGTTTGAATCCTTTGGTGATATCGGGAATGGCGTTCGGTGGCCAGCTGCAGCTCACCACAGTTGTTGAGAATTTTCCTGCTTTTCCCGATGGGATCCCGGGACCAGATCTGGTGATGAGAATCAGAAATCAGGCCCAGAAATTCGGGGCCAGATTCATAGATGAAGACTTAACCGGGATAGAAGCTGACGGAGATCCATTTAAGGTAATGGTTAACGAAAAGGAGTATGAAAGCCGCTCTATAATTATTGCAACAGGGGCATCGGCAAAATGGCTCGGTCTAGATTCCGAGCAGAGATTAATCGGAAGAGGGGTGAGTAGCTGTGCAACCTGTGATGGCCCTCTGTACAGAAACAAAAAGGTTGCTGTCGTTGGCGGCGGGGACACCGCCATGGAGGATTCTCTTTTTCTTTCAAAATTTGCCAGGGAGGTTATCATCATCCATAGAAGGGACAAATTCCGGGCAAGTAAGATCTTGCAATCCAGAGTAATGAGTACGTCAAACATAAAAATTCGATGGAACTCTATTGTGGATGAGGTTATTGGCAGTGAATTTGTAAAAGGCATACGAATAAAAGATACGGTGAATGGAACTCTCGATGAAATTCAAATTGACGGGCTGTTCGTGGCCATAGGACATGCTCCGAACACATCATTTCTAAAGGGGAAACTGAAACTCGACGAAAAAGGATACATTATAACAAGAGATGAGGTATTCACAGATATTCCCGGGATTTTCGTTGCGGGGGACGTTGCAGATAAAAGGTACAGGCAAGCCATTACCGCCGCAGCAAGCGGGGCAAAGGCGGCGCTTGAGGTTAGAGCATTCCTGATGTAATAAAATCTAAATAGAATCTCTCTCCCTGTTTATTTCCATGTTTTAGGCATACCCATTCAGCTAATTTTTCCCTCTACAGATGAATTGCGATGCTTTGCCGTTTATTCATCTCCCAGAGGAGAAGATGGTTATGCCTCCAGATCTTCATCACTAGCGCTGATGCCTAAAAAGAAAAAGAACGCTAAAGATGAAAAACATCAAGGTGAAGGGTGAGTTTTGCCACCTCCAGTTCACGGTATGGACAGAAAAATAATGAAAAGTTCGGAAGCTTTTCACTCATCCGTACCTTTCTCTTCATGGAATTCACGTAGCAAGCCGCCTGTTGCCTTAAGGGCTCCGAGCAACGACGCTATCGTGTAACTTATATCCGGATCTCTAAGCGCGGAGTAAAGTTTCAGGATATTGGCCTTTCCATTTGCATCAGCGTACTCAGATGCTGACTGAACTATGTAACCAAGATTGCTGGTGAGCAATTTTATGCTATCAAGGGAATCCTCGTCTGAGAGAGACGCCATGAGAAGAAGTGCCAGATTTCCAAACTTAAGAAGTGAATTTCTCATAGGTTCGGAAGTGAAAAAGTCGAAAAGGTACTCTGAATCAGATGGTACTGCATTTTTGGAAAGCTTGTCTATTATGTTGATCGCTCCACTTTTCTCCAGAGAATCTAAGAGCTTTGAGAGGGAGTTTAGAAGCCTACTATCTTTCTGAGCCATCATTAACAGTTTTTCAACCGGATCGTTTTCCATTACATCCTCACCCTTTCCCACATTTGCATCATCATCCATTTACACCGCCCCCCTGAGCATCGTCGTAAAGTAAGCGTCCGCAGATGAAAGTTTCAGGAGATAATCTATGGGAGAACTGAATGATCCGAGCGGAGGTCTACCATAGAAGAAGTGAAGTGTGAGGCCTTTGTCCCTTCCTGTCATCGTGAAACAAGAAACCTCTCCATTCCAGTCATCGGGGATTGGCCCTCCACTGGTTTCGCTGGCTATCTTCTTGGAAAGATAATCCGCCTCGTAATGTGCTGCTGAACCGGCCTTGGAGATTGGGAGATTTGTCGCATCACCTATGGCGAACACATTGTCATAATCCTTGAATGTAAGCTTCCCACGATCAACATCGATGTAGCCGAGTTCATTGGCAAGCCCTGCCTCTGTGTTTACAGCCTGACCTTTATGAGGTGGAACAAGAACCAATAGATCATAGTCAACCTCTTCTCCTTCAAGAGAAACCAGTTTTTTCTTTTCGACGTCAATTGATTCCACATTAAAAAGAGTGTGATATTCTATCCCCCTTTCATCAAAGAGCTCCTGAATGTATCCAGCCGCTTCGGGTATAGAAAACACCCTGTTGATTGGATAGACATAGTGTATTTCAGACTTATCTCGAATTCCCCGCTTCCTCAGGTAATCATCCAGAAGAAAACTAAATTCGTATGGGGCTGGTGGACACTGAATTGGTATACTCGCCTGACCTACTACGATTTTACCACCATGAAAGTTCTCAAGGGTTGATTTCAGATGAAGGGCATCGGAGAGTTCATAAAAATGTTCGGCTTCTCCCTTGTATCCCGGTACATCTTCGGGCACAAGTCTGTCACCGTTGGCGATTATCAGGTAATCATAATTAATAGTTCTCTCCTTGTTCACCGTTACGTTCTGGTTTTTAATATCTATAGATGTCACTTCACCTACAATTCTGTTGATTCTGTGATCCAGCAGGAAGTTTGTGCCCTTGACGCTTTGTCTATAATTTCTCATGTTGAATGGTATAAATATTCCATCGGGCTTATAATAATGAGTTTTTTTGGGTCCAATCACGGTGATGTCCACAACCTTCCTGTCAGTGATTTTCGACAGTTTGTTCGCAAAAATAATGCCAGCTGCTCCATCCCCAACAATAACTACCGATTTTCTGTTCATACTGCTCTTTACTTTATTACACAAAGTGTGTTAATCAATATGCCTTATACATAAGGTATATCTTGGCATGGATCCATTGTTCAAGTTGACAACAGATGGAAACCCAAGAGGAGTGAAAACACAATCGCTGGACTTACTCACATATCAAAGTCATGGGGGAAAATTTTTGTATTTTCGTTCTCGAATAATCATTCTCGAATAAACAAATGGAGCCAGGATCGATGAACGGGTCAACGCTTAACCTTAACAATCCGGAACCTGCCATAATCGTAAAGAACCCTCACGTAAGACGGTTTCCAGATTCTGGAATCGATGTACAGGTGCTTCAGATCCACGATCTTTTCGGGTGAAGAAATAATGATAATATCCCCATTTCTTATATTCTTGAGTATGGAATCGTCTATTTGCCTGTTTCCGCGACCGACAAGAAAGCCCTGACCTCCAATCGGAGATAGGATCAGAGAAGTCCTCTCCCTGCTTGAATAACGGCTTAAAAATTTCGCATCGGCATTGGATCTTATCAGCTTTCCTCCTTTGATGACATCAACACCGTAGAAAGGGGTGATTATTCCAAGCTCCCTCAGAATTGACTTGCACGTTGATCCGGAGCCGATAAAGTAACTCCTGTTAGGTTCCATCTTCTCTATGATGTACTCCACAATACCAGATACATCGGTGTGCTGATATTCACGCTTTGAGCCCATAACTATATTGTCCGAGGCCGGTATGAGAAGTGCACCCCTGACATTCAGCGAGAATCTGTCTTCCATAATGGCCTCTTCGTCGGCATCAACAATATCTGCAACCGTAAACTCCATTCTTTCTGAGAGCCACCTATAGAATGTATCCTGAGCATGTTCGAGATCGATGGCAAAAACTGAACTGTACATCTTAACGCCCGATGGGATCCCCAATACAGGAAGATCCTTTCTTACCACGGTTGATATATCATAAGCCGTTCCATCGCCACCAAAGAAGAGTAGAAGCCCGACGTTTTCTTTGTTCACGGCTCTCACAAAATTCAGGGTATCCTCTCTATCTGATACCTTTTTTGGACGATACACATTAACGTAGCTTGAAATACCCGCTGCCTTCAGTTCAAACTCGCCCATATAGTAACCCGCCGTCACAAAAAGCAAATTCTCATCACGGAACTTTCGTAGAAAAGAAATAGCTCTTGCTACGGTCTCAGATTTTTCGGGGGAAAAATTTTTGACCGTATCCGAACCTGGTCTGTTCATTCGGATGCCATAACCTGCTTTGGGATTGATAAGAAGCCCAACAGTACGGTTGTTTTCAGACATCTATCATCTCACGGTGATGTATGCTAGAGCCGCATAATAATTCTGGGATACAACGGCAACGATCCAGCTTCTGGTAAGATTCATGGACTCCACTTTGATGGATACGGTCTTACCAGGAGGAAAACTGAACGTATTTGGTAGAAGCTTGGTGAACCCTTCCCCTGTTAAGGTTATGTTGTTTATGGAAACGAGGTAGTGAAAACCATCATCTGCGAAGGATAAGAGGCTGAAGTTCTCAGTTTTGAGAGCTGTATAGCTGAAGTTAAGCAGCAGGGGTTTTCCAGGAGAAGTGTGTCCATAAAATGGGATGGCATTATTGAAGGCCATATTGTTTGAAAGTTTAACGTAGAGAACGGACAGACCTATAACAGACTTGGAGATGCCGGAATAAACGATAAGAGAAAGATTGTGTAACCCGAGAGTATTAAAATCGCTTGAAGGGAGAGATATTAAATACTCTGCCCTGCCTCCTGGAGATATGGAACCGCCATTGCCGGATACCGAGAACTTCAAACTCGGATCCATTGTAAAGGATGGTACAACACCAGAACCACCATTGTTCGATAAAAATATGTCAAAGGTTGCATTGCCTGTGCTGTTGCTAACGAGAATAACTTGCCGTGATACGACATTCACAGTAAAATCGTTGGGAATAACATGATAGGGAATTGGGGAGATACCCAGAATAAAAACTGCGAGGGCAAGAACAATGAACGTCTTGGCCTCTCTCGTAATTTTGGATGTGGAAAGAAGTGGTTCTGGACCATTGATTCCGATCACGATCACAAATATTAAGAGAATGAACCAGGGATTGTAGAATACTGAAAGGATGAAAAGCCCTACCATTGATCCATAAGAGGCGAATTTCGCGTAGCTACCAATAACAGCTTTCGATATAAGCCCCCCATCAAGATAGCCAATGGGGAAAGCATTCAGGGCATTTATCACTATACCGATCCAGCCAGCATACTGGATAATATTCAAAGTAACCGTTGTCGGGGATATTCTGCTCAAAACCAGTGAATATATGAGGGGAAGACTGACACTTTTAAATGAGGAGTTTACAGGAGCAAGGAGGGAGCTGTATGGAAAGTTCACGTATGTTCCAATAAAAATAACCGTGAGCGAAGCTAAGAAACCGGATATCAGCGGAAAGAGACCGGAGTAAAACATCGCTCTCCTGGAAACATAGGCATCATCGGCTGTTCCGATTGATCCAAGAATTCCCATACCGAGGGGGTCAGGAATTAGTATTGGAATGTGATACCTCATTCCATTGATCCTATGAGCGAGGAACCTACCAGCCTCCCTGAGAAGAATGATGAAACCGAGGGGCAGGAAAAAAAAGAGGATTCCATTAGCAAGACTGGTCCAGAAATCGGAAAAGGAGACGAAGGACGATTGGTAAGCGTATCCAGTATAGATCATTGAGACCACACTTCCAAGGGCAAGGGCGGTCTTGATGTGCATATTAGGGCGGGAACGCGTCCTCTTTAGGATGATGAATATTTTGTCACTTCCCTCGCTGCCGGTAAATGCGAGAAATCCTAACTTGTCAAGTCTGTTGACCATTTTGACAAAGTCATCTTCCGGATATGATTCGAGGTCTTTGACATGAATTACTATGCTGTCTTCTGTCTCTTTCTCTAGCTTAAAATTATAATAGGACGAAATTATAGAAAGCAGTGTATCCTTCTTATTGCTTTTCATGAAATTATTAAAACTTAATCCAAAGCATCTTTTATTAATTTTTCAGTTATCTCTCCGGTATAGTTTCCCCTGGCAAAATTTCTACCACGCGCTATGGGGGGGGTTCTTTCTCTGTTGATTCTGTCAAAAAATTCACCCGCATTAATATCTCCCTTGGATACTATGGAAACAGTGTTGTCAATGACATTCTTGATAACCAATAGATCAAAGCCAAGTGAGGCGGAGGCTTTCAGGAGGAGTTTTATTCCCTCATCGTTCAGATTGGTCGATATCCAGGCAATTTTGTGATCTCCCACAATAACAGTAGAATATTTTTCAAGTTCATTCTGAACGTCTCTCTTTAAACGATCTGAGAGGGATTTTCTCATAGCTCGGTTTTCATGCAGAAGTTTCTTGACAGATTTCTCCAGATCGGCAAACTCAATCTTCAGATCTTGCCTGATACGATCGACGGTGGCCTGGAGTGACTGAATATGCTCCAGAAGAGCGGGCCCAGCGGAAAATTTAATCCTGAGAATATTTTCCTGAAGGTTTTCTATTCCGAGAATCTTTATCATCCCGATTGGAGAGATGGACTTTAGGTGAGTGCCACCACATCCCTCTATATCAACATCCTCGATCTCCACCACTCTGATCTGACCTGATCGCGGAACACCTCCCTGAAAGAGTGTGAATCCATATCTCTCAAGGGCAGCCTTCCATGGAAGATTTCTAACCTTTACTTTTTTATCCTCCTCAATCAGCTCGAGGCAGCGAGACTCTATCTTCCGTTTTTCTTCGTCGGTTATTTCCTTATAATGGACAATGTCAAGCCGGGTCAAATCGGTTCCTTTTTGCACTCCCGTTTGCCAGACGTGTGAGCCCAGGACCTCTTTGAGAACGCCCATGAGAAGATGAGTTGCTGTGTGGTGTATCATAAGGCGCCACCTGCGATCCCAATCAATAGTCCCCCGAACACGAATTTTTTCTGGTGGTACCCCCTGGCCCGGGGCAATATGGTGGATTATGGTCTTTCCTTGCTTTTTGACGCTGTCAACGCGCCACTTATTCTTTCCAAGATAGAGGTAACCGGTATCAGATGGCTGTCCACCACCTTCAGGATAGAAACAGGTCTGATTTAGGATGACATCTTCCCCTTTGCTGTAAAGAACCAACGCAGAAAACTCCCGCATCATGGGGTCGTCATAGTAAAGTGGCCGGGTTTCAATGTCCGGTACATTAATCTTTTCGATAGTGGTTTTTCTCTTTCTCTTCCCCGATACTTCTGTTCGTATATCATCAGGTAGTTCAAGTTGTTCTCCCGTTTCCTCCTCATACACCTGTGCTACTATCTCTGGATCCAGACCATTGGACTCATACATCCTGACCAGATCCTGTCTGGTCAGTTTCCCTTTAGAGGAGATCGTTCTCCTCACCATCCGGATCCCCTCCTTCAGTATTCTCTCATATTTTTTAATCTCACGAGAGAGAATCTCAGAAGAAAAAGATTCGTCGTACTGCGGAACCAATTCTGAAAATTTATTCCTCTGCATCTTTATAAAATCTTCTATGTCAACATTTATGCCGAGCATTTTGATACTCTGGAGAACCTTGCGGATGAGCAAGCGCAATATATAACCAACCTTAACATTTGATGGAACCACCTTATCGTTGAGAAGAAGAAGAATGGTTCTGGTGTGATCCGCGATAACAGCTGCGTTCCTGTAGTTCCTGTATCTCAAGATGAGACTCTCCTTCTCCCTCCCACCAGAGGTAAAATGCTTTACCATTGCATTGATGAGACCCTTTTCACTCGCTCCCTCATGTTTGGATGAGAACTCAGTCAGAAAAGAGGCTTCCTCATTGTTAAGAAACTTTCCATCCACCTTTGATGAGATTAAAGACATAATCTCTGGATAGAGTGAGTCGTAAATGCTTGGTTTACCATCAGTAAGCCACGCAATACGCTCCAATCCGTAACCGGTATCCACAATTCTATTGTCCATTTTTGAATATCGCACACCATCTATCACGATATCCCCATCAGTTGATTCCCTGAGATCCATGAAGACAAGTGTTGCAACTTCAAGCCCCAGGATGAAAACTTCAAGAGCATCTCCGCCATTTCCTCCGCCTGACCACGGTTTTTCCTTGTACGTTATGAGCTTTTTATCTATGCCGAGCGCCTCGGTGAAGAATCTGTGACAGTATTCGATTGTTTCTTTTTTCCAGTATACATCTCTTCCTCTTATGTTAAAAGCATCGTGGCACATCATTTCAAAACTTGTGAGATGTCGCCCCGTTTTACCAACGTTCGGCTCGTCAATCATTCTGATCGATGGTTGAGACATCACAAGGGGATTGCCGGGTGGATCAGCTATCCCAGAGGTGACGTGGGGTTGAAAGGCGTAAATGGATGCATTAACAAGCAAAACATCGTCTCTCCATCGTGGAACTACAGGGTATGGATTCACAACAGTGTGCGAATCTGAGAAAAATGAAATGAATAGCTTCCTTACCTCTCTGAACGATTTAGCCTGTTCAACGGGTGGATGCTTTATGAATCCATAGGGATCACACGGTGGATCCCCACATGTAAGCCTTTCAGCATCGCAGGTCCAGAAGAAACTACCGCATCTAACACATTTTTTTCTATCGTATCCACGTGATATTAGAGTAGAGTATACATCATTATTCTTTCGCAAGGGCACCACACCTGCCAAGTGCTATTGTTTAACTGTAAAAAAGGGTATCGTACCTACTTCCTCCTTAGGATTACCATGTATGTGTTTGAATCATAGGGGTTCAAATCCACTGTTTCAACCACTACAAAGCCTTCTATCTTTCTTATGCTCTTCGATAGTATGGCCATATCATTTCTTGAGGAATCTATGGATCTAAGCTTGAGTATTAAAATTGCAGATCGTGCAGTTCTAAACTCCTTTGAATTGGAATTGAATATCTCTATCTGATCTCTCTGTGATATATCCTGATAGATTATGTTTACTCCATGCGCAATCATGCCATATCTATCAGGATTCCTGGCATCCTCAAGTATAGGCAAGATATTATCCCTACTCTCGGAGAGCTTCAGGAGCTTACTGAAAGGTTCATATGAAACCTCCACGGCAAAAACAGTGCCCCTATGGGCAATATCAGAAATATGGCTTACGGTCGTGCCTGTTGATGCACCCAGGTACAACACGGACGAATCCTCTTCTATCCAGAAATGCTTCAGTCCGAGAAGAATTGCAGCTGAAAGTTTGCTTCTTTTTGGATTCCAGTATCTCAAATAATAATCACTTACCCTTATAATCTGTTCTCCGTAAACCGATCTTGAATAGCTCGATTTGGTGAACAGCTTCCCTGACCTCTGGATAATTCTATCATTAAATATTCTGTTCAATTCAGATCACCTGATAACCATCTGGAATAATTAATGTTATTCCAACAAACAACAGTCTGGATAAACATCAGCCTCATCTGATAGTGTACCATATTTGAAACCTGTAAAGCATGAAGAAATAATAGAACCTCTTAAAAGAAGGAGCTCACTTAGAATTCAAAAGGAGTCTTTTCCTGACTTTTTCAGGAAAAACATCTGTACACAAGGAAAAGGTCACAACATAATTCGGCATATCAACTATTTCAGAGATCTTTAATTTTCCAAGCACACTGCAGAGAACATATGCCTCATCATTAGTATAACCTACCGATCCGAGGAGATCTATCATATTTCTAACGGCAATTTGAGAAGCTTTGTGAAGATCATCACTGATGCCCATGGTGTTTACATAGTTCCCGCTTTCCACAAGTTTCCCGATTATCATCGGAGAAGAAATATTCCTCTTTAGGAGAGTGATCCTAACGGAACATTCGCAGGATGTTTCAATCGCAGTGCCAGAAACTTCCCCATCACCCTGGATGGCATGTGGATCACCAAAGGAAAGAAGGCCACCTTTAACGTTCACTGGGAGATAGAGAGTGCTACCCTTACTGAATAAACGATTGTCAATATTTCCACCAAAGAACTGTGGAGGAATCATGGTATATTCCCCCTCTGAAGGAGCAGTACCTACCACACCAAGAAAAGGATTTATGGTAATTCTTATTTCCCTAAGGAATTCGGGATCATCAGAATAAGCAAGATCGTTACTGAGCTTCCAGATAATAAGCCTATCATCGAAGCCATCCAGAAGACCGAAGTCTTTGAAAATTCCAGACCACCCCCAGTCGGATACCTTGATAGAATCCATATATATCATTAGAGTGTCTCCAGGTTCAGCCCTGTTAATATAAATGGGACCGACAGCACCATCAGCCTTTTCAAAATCCAGTTTAATAAGGTTATCTAACTTGGAATCTCTGTGTATCTGTCCCATGGAAGCATCCGGAATGGAAAGTTTCAGGTAATCCCCACTCTCGATATATGCGACTGGTTCATTGTCCGGACTCCACTTAAAGTGCACGTTCGAATGTTCATAACCATTAATCTCGGTTATCACGCCAATCACGGTATAGATTTATTCATACTATTTATTTCTCTCATCCTCAGAATCTAAGCACCGTGAACGTGGAATGGCGTATGAAACCAGCGTTGTTTCTTAGTTCATCGATTCTGATTTATGAGGATGCGCTATTAAATACTGCCAAGAAAAACGACAAGGAGGATTCATACAAACTTGCAAAGCCCCTGAGGCTGGGAGAATTACCTGAAATGACGCGAGCCATCATAGAATTGGAACACCATTATGTTAATATTATGTATAGGTATAGATACAAACAGAAGAAGGGGCACTGTTCCTGACGATCTAAGGTTTAGCAGGAAGCGAGGCATAATCATCAGGGAAAGGGAGAAAGCCAGATACAGGCTAAGATGGGAAATAGAGCGGACATTTTCCATTCTGGAGGAGATGCTGCATTCCGAATACATATAGTATACCCACAGGAACTATGATGTTGCTGTTAGTGAAAGGATATTTGCATATAACTACATTGTAATGGTCAATCAGATCAGGGACAGACCAAAGAGGGAAATAATGGATATCGTTGTATGATGAATGCTTGGACGCCCTAGAGAACATATTTAAATTAGCCGTACGATCCTGAAGAGAACAGGAAAGATAAGGGAGAACAGGGATTATGCAAAATCACAGAATACTATTAATTTTAGATGGATTAATATCAAATTGGAAAGGAACAGAACGCTTTTATTACAGATTTGGTGAATTTCTTACTGAAAAAGGGTACAATGTACTAATGTTGGAAAACAGCGCAAGAAAAAGTGTAAAATCGCATATAAAGACGGAAATCATCCCGCCATTCCAGGTGCTCTCTATGGATTTTGGAATATTGTTTTGTTTATTTCGAAAATCACAAAAGTTAGTAAAAGACTTTAA
>WAQW01000008.1 GCA_015520045.1 Thermoplasmata archaeon
ACTGCTCATACTCATTCGAAGCGAGACCTCCAGGATATGGTTATGGAAAGCATATTCCGGATCATGTTAAAAAGAAAACCATGAAATCCAGAGTTCTATCATCACTCAGAAAGGCGGTAAGGATGTGCCAGATATTTCTCGGATTCAAAACATCACATGAGATAGCAAGATCATCAGTTCCTGACATACCTGAATCCGTAAGAATGGAATCATCAGGATACTTCTCCTATGATGCCCACCATGTCAACGTGGTCAAAAGAACTTTTTTCATGACATCTCATTAGAAGAAACGGGTGATTATTTCTGATCGCATTAGACCACGGTCCCCTCTTTCGAATGCAGAGTTCCCAATCTGGCAATATGTAAGAGCACACGATACAAGGAATACGAATACCCCTGCTTCAGGGAATCAGGTTGAAAATTCTATAACTATCTTGCATCTATCGGTGGACCCAGCACCGTACACATACTACAAGATATGTGAATGGAAAGTGTTATCCTACGTTATAACACTTTGTGATTATCTTAAAATTACCACTAAAGACTAATCGGTGAGTATCGGTTAGTTGTAGTGGACTTCTCATTCGTAGTTCATTCGTGAGGTCTTGGAAAGTAACCTAATATACGGATTTTCCATTCAAGGATGAGCGAGGGTAACAAAGCCTGGCCAACTGTGCAGGACTTAAGATCCTGTCCCGTAGGGGTTCGTGGGTTCAAATCCCATCCCTCGCATATTCAATTATGTGTTTACGGTTCGGCATTTTTAGCACAAAGACCTCCTTATCAGGTTTGATCTCCCATGGGCATTCTCACTCGTTTGAAGTTTTCCCTCCAGTGTCGAAAAATTCCCCCAAAATTCAGTTTCGCGACCATAACTACAGAAGCCACCTCAACGTCATCTATGAGTATTTTCTGAGTGAGCCGGAGGTTCCCACAAATCACGTATACCCAAGGAATGCAACTAATTTAAAGTTAACAAATGAAATGGCATATGCCCCAATCTAGGTGATCATATCTCGAACTGGATTCTTTAAGAAGATGTCAGCCCTTAGTATTGTTGAGAACCGGAATGTGAAAGTTTTCATAGTGATGTGAGAACGCACCGCATGACTAATTAATCAATACCGCATTAGATGTATGGATATAGGTGATATGATGGTTTCAAGTAAAGTAGATGTCAGGCACCTGCGCGATAGCGAAAAGAAATTTGAAAAATCCCACAACAGATTTATTGATGAAGATGTTCCAAAATATCGCTTTCCAGAGAGAAGAATGGGATCCCGTGCCGCTTATCAGCTGATTCATAATGAACTCAACCTGGATGGCAATCCGGACCTCAATCTAGCCTCTTTTGTTACCACATGGATGGAACCAGAGGCTGACAGGCTTATAATTGAGAATCTCCATAAGAATTTCATAGATCGTTTTGAGTACCCTCAGGTAAACAATATTGAGGAAAGGATCGTGAACATACTGGCCAACCTCTATAACGCTCCAGTTGATGGTAATTTTGTTGGTACATCCACTATTGGTTCCTCTGAGGCAATAATGCTTGGTCTGCTTGCCCATAAGTGGAACTGGCGGAAGAAAAGGAGGAGCGAGAATCTCTCAACGGAGAGGCCTAACATTGTTTTTGGTAGCGACACTCACATTTCTTGGGATAAATTTGCCAGATATTTCGACGTGGAGCCAAGAATTGTTCCTATAAGAAGGGATAGTTTTATGGTGGATGCAGATACACTCATTGATCATGTAGATCAAAACACTATCGCTGTTGGAGCTGTTCTGGGAACCACCTTTACCGGTGCGTTTGATCCCGTGATCGAAATCAATGATCGTCTTGTGGAGCTCAAGGAAGATAGAGGGATCGACGTTCCAGTCCACGTGGACGCAGCGAGTGCCGGTTTCATAACTCCCTTTTATGAACCAGAATTTAGGTGGGATTTCAGGCTTGAACAGGTTAAATCCATAAACACCTCCGGCCACAAGTTCGGTCTCGTCTATCCTGGACTGGGGTGGCTTATATTTCGGGACGGATCTCTGCTTCCTGAGGAATTGAAATTTTATGTGAATTACCTGGGTGATGAGATGCCAACTTACACACTCAACTTTTCCAGAGGGAGCTCTATGATCGTAGGTCAGTATTTCAACATACTGCACCTGGGCAGAGAGGGTTACTCTCAAATTGTAAGCAAGATGATGGACAATGCCTCTTACCTTGCTTTAAGATTGCACCAAAGTGGAGAATTTACCGTGATAAACGATGCGAAGCACATTCCTGTTGTGACTTTCAAATTTTCAGGGAAGGAGAGGTTCACGCTCTTCGACCTATCTTACAAGGTCAGGGAGAGGGGATGGATAGTCCCGGCATACAGTCTTCCGCCGGATGCGGAGAAAACGACCATAATGAGAGTTGTTGTGAGGGAGAATTTCACAAAGGACTTGATCGACATTTTTGTTGATGACCTCATAAAGAGCAAGAGATTTCTTGAAGGTGAAACCATTAGAATTTCCCATCGCTCTGCGAGGGAAGGTCACCCTGTGTCCTAGGCCATTTTTTCCCAGGCAGAAGAATCTGTCCAACCGTCATCTGAGGTAGTGACGGGACAACCTCAAATCATCTTTTATGGACCACACGTGAGAATTCAGTTAAACCGATTCAAAAAGAGAAATTGGAGAATAAAAAGATTATATGTACGTATGCTAATTAATTTTTATCTATATTCTTAAAGCCATTTTCAAGCTTCTTGAGGACCTTTGGAAGAGTTGTGTACTCCATATCCTCATCCGACAGCCGGTGTGGTTCGAACGGTCCCATTCTTCTGAGATAGTCGGCTATTTCTGAGGCTTTGATGCGGGGTACATCGAATGCAGGATCATCGAAGAGATCGACGGGTCCATGGAGCTTTCCATTCTTCAGAGTATATCCGAGGGCAACAACCCGTGGAGGGCCGTCGAAACGGGTCATCTTAGAATCCTTCATTCCAACGGGCATCAGGGGACCATTGAAGGAACCCCTCATCCAACCAGAAACAAGATACGGGTGCGAAAACGCCTCAAGAGATTCTCCAGCTGCAGGCAAACCAGACTGTATTCTGACTATGCCTGCAGGGTCATCTTTGCCAACGTACTCACCTGCAATAAATGATAGCTTATCGGTGCTGATGACAGCGACGTTTTCGTTAGGAAGTTTTGAATGTTCCTTGCGGGTATACACTCTCTTTATGACGTATCGACCCTTTGATCCGATCATTGCAAGGATATCATACATATTCTCCGGAGAATTCAGTTCGATTCTCTTTGCATTTATAATATCCCATATTTCAAATACGAAACCCTCGTGCATGTTGGAATCTATAACAAGACCGGGGGTATTGAAGGGATCTGCAAACATTTTGAATATTGGGTAGTTAAAGGCACCCGGTTCTGTCTTATCCATCATATAAACGATAAACGGTTCCGACTCCCTAGGAGTAATCTCCATTTCGGCTATACCGGGGCCCATTCCCTTTATATTTCCTGAAAAGGCATCTTTGAGAAGATCCTGACCGGCTCCGTAGAGCCCTGCCTCCTTAGCGACCTTAGTTCCCGCCTTGAAGGCATCCCACGCAAGTTTATGTATCTCTGCATTATCGGTACCACGCTCGTGAATCATGGTAATCTGGATATCATCTCCAATATAGGTAACTCTGTAATCAGAAATGAGATCCATCCCGTGTTCCCTCACGTATGATTCAACTTCATCCTTAACGGGCCCATAAATTGTGGTGTGACCCGGCAAACTCCCAATATCGGCTTTTATGTGCGTAATGGTTACTTTCCCGCTCATAAGCATGCTATATTTTGTTGATATTAAACCTTTATTCCATCTTCCCTGAAAAAAAACCACCTTTACAGGCGTCCATAAAAGATAGAGTGAACAAAGGTATCCAATTATGTTCTCTGAAAGATAAACTGGTGGCATATATGTGAAATATCCTGTTAAAATCTTACGTGTAATTTAAGGGGTAGATTCAAGAATTGAGATACTATCATTCCACCACATATATGTCGGTGTCAGATATCGAATGGCAGGCCACCCTACGTTTCCCAGTTGCTGTTCAGGATGAAAAAGCTGAGTTCTATGCAGAACGGAGGCATCTGACATCACCCTTTTAATCCCATACGATACAAATGATTAAAAGCTTCTCAGCAGATAGTTTGTCACGCTCAGCTGTAGTATCTTAAGGAATTAGGCATCACCATTCCAGTTAGGATAACGGTGGATACACGAATATATCATATTAACCAAACCCCTCACATTACGGCGTTATTCATTAAACTACACACTACGTATAATATTGAAAAATGCTCTGCTGAAGAACCCCCAATGGAAAACGCGTGTTATCGTATAAACCGCTTCAGCTGGCTGATTTTATCCCTGATCTCATCGATCCTGTTTTCCAGATCAGCTATTATCTCATTCAAGATATCACTGAAATTCTCAGATAGTTTGTATCCGTGAACCGGTCTACCCTTTCCCTCTTTTTTAATGTTTCTTTTATTTACCCAACCACGCCGTCTTAGCCATTGCATCGATATGGAAACCTCTGGTTGTCGGAGACCAGCCTCTCTCTCAATCTGAACACTAGTGACTTCATCCTTATCCCGCATGAACGCCAGCGTGTAAGCCACACTTCTGGGGATGTCAGAAAGGATTAAGATTCGTATTAGATGCTTATCGTCATCAGTTAGTGGCATCTCTATCATTACTGGATATTTTAAAAATATATATATTTATCTGATGATTTAAAACGACGTTAACTTTTTAGAAATATGAGAGTATGGAGGTACATTATTGTATGTCAATGTAGGGTACTTTGTACCCATTGAAGTGCCAGATAGGCATTTAACGTTTCTGCAAAACAGGGATATTGGTATATACCATCGCAGTTTTTTCATTATGGTGATGGTGGACAACATTTCTTCCTTATGACAAAAGGTCAGGGTACATAGATTGTCAGGGCTTGAAGATACTTGTTTATTGCGGATAATCAGCGTATCTTACGGATCATCTGGGATATTCTTCTCTCACCAAGGGGAAACATGAGAGCAGAGAACATCTAGAACACCGGAAAGTTATGATCCTGCAATTGGCAGCAAAGTTATAGCGTGAAAAAAACACGATTATACCAAACTTGTAAGGTTTGATGAATCAACAAGAATAATGAAGATTTCGGGCTTTTAATTGGGGAAACCTATACGGGAGTCAGCAATAGACAAAGAAAAGCATGGATAACCAATAAAAATGTTATACTAGATCTAGAACTCCTGTTTTACTGGAAATTCTACCGGGTAATTGAACTCCTCGTTTATGTTCCCTTTAACACGTTTCCAATGTGTTGTTGATTTAATCATCCTGATTGCTCTATGATATACCCTCCTGGCAACCTCTAAGTTTTCTCTTTGATAATGTACCATAGCTGCTGCAATAAGTATCAGGCCCTGAAAAAATAGTTTCGTTTCCCCCGTGCTCGCTCTCCATAGATCCTCCAACAAGGAGTGTGCTTCCCAGTATCTTTCTTCAGAGAACAGTTTTTGAACTTTATTCATTATTTCCGATTCTTTCCTAAGAATCTCTTCACGGAATTTGTGAGTCATTATTGGCTCTCTTTCATCAATTATTTTGCATCTGAGGACGTTGTATCTGGATTTGAAAATGTTTTTAGTTGATTCGGTATCGGATGTGTGCAAATCAATGTCGGTGGCATAGCTCATCTTTCTTATGATAATATCTGTTAAACCGTCTATAGCGGAGATTTCTGCTTTGCTGACCGGTTGACTTACGGTAATGAGCATCCTGAACACTCTTTCCTTATGAGCCATCAGCACATCATGTTGTTAGTCTAAATTGCCTTTTCTCTGTAGAGTATTCTGCACCAAAACAACGGAATTCATCCTCTCATCGGGATTAGGATAATTGTGATAACGTGTAGCCTAACCAGGGAAAGAGATTTACCTCGGAAAACCCACGCTTGGCATTCCCCGCAGTAACATATTTATCCGAAAACAACGTTTGAAACGTGGCAAGGAAAGGGATCATTGCAATAAGAGCTACGCAGTGTATCGTGAAAAGAGATCCATTTGGAATTAATTGATCCTTGTTTTCGGTCTGCTACCTCCCGCCAGCCGTGCCGTGGAAGGAACTCAGGGTGTTGAACCATCTGAACATGTTATAAGAAGGAACTCAAGCACGCAGCTCGCTGCATATCTCAGTGCCAATATGCCAACTCCCCTAAACAACGATTCCTACAACCATCAATGCCAGCACTGCTTCCTGTTTTGTTAAGATATATCCTGTGATTGGATCAGCGATCTTTTTATCCCGCGGATAGGTGAAAAGGAACAGGTCTGCCTTCGCGTGTAAAATATCCACATCATCGTGAAGATGTTCCTTCATAGAATAAAGTACGGTGGAGAAGCCGATTGACTGAAACGCTAAAGCTATTAAGATAGTGTTTTTCCATCGACTTTTCCTAAGTTTTCCGGAACAAGTGAACTCCTATCCTGATCGTGTAAAAAAACCGGAACAAAAATTGGAGAAATAATTCCGGGATTGTGGCTGCTCATGTTGACGCAATCATGACTGGAATTATAGATAGTACAATGTAAATTGATGTGTATAACCTGATCCCAGACCACCTCACCACTGTAATGTTAGAATCCGGCATGATCAAATCATCGTTGAGATAATTCCTATCGGAACATTAATCAGGAATATGCGGCATCACGTTCAAATTAGAGTGTTACTTAAAGAACATAGAATGTGTCTCCTCCCTATGTTCGCGACAATTCTCAATTTTTATAATGATTGGAAATATTTCCAGTTTAAAAAATGTGGTACTCACTATCTTGTTGTAGGCGAAAAACTGGTACTGTACGGGGATGTATTAAAGTGTGAGGACTTGAAAAACCTCCTAGAAAGAGTAGCGATGTTCGGATTGAATTAATAAAGCCCTGAATCTCTAAACGGTTGTTAACGTAGTAAGATTTCGTGTTTTCCATGTTTTTCTCTATGGAAAAGAGAACTGTTTTTCGTAGCGATCTAGATTCATTACTTTGCAACATCACGGTTTCTGGTTATGTCGCGAATTCTGCGGCACTAGCTATGTTATCCAGACGCAGAAAAAATTGCTGAGAGAATGGCTGAATCAGATGGATGAGGCTATCCCGTATCGTCCACGTCAATATTTTTCCTCGGTATCTTAGCTCTCAGAAAAACCTCTATGCCCTTGTACCTATTCGTTTTAAATTCGAATCTTCTATTGTCTATATAAAATGATAGTCTCCTATAGGGGTAGAACTGTTTCCTCATGTAGGCGTTTCCACTAACGTTTACGATCCCGTATCCTATATAGACATCTTTGAGATCACTGTAATCAAGTACGGTTACGGAACCCTTTCTGTGCCATTCTACGTGATCATCGTACAACAGTATCATACCTGTCCTTAAATATAAAATGATTGCTATAATCAAAAGAAAGCTGGTGATAACAAAAACAAAGGAAAGCAGAAGAGATAGAACGGATATCAGACCTGCAAGATTCATTGCAACGTAAATGCCCCCAGTGGTATAGTTACTCGAGTTAACGGGTCCGTGGAGTTTGTAGAACTCATCCCCCAGATAAATGGTGAGAAGGAGAGAGGATAATGATATGGCAGTTAATAGTAAAAGAGTTCCAGATTTAATCCCGAGTCTAAACACGGGTACTCTGTCTGAGTCCATATTCTTATAATCAATAGAGGTACATTAAATTAAGTGAGGTACATTAAATTAAGTGATAAACTGTACCGAATGTGCGCTTTATCTGTAGGATGGCCAGTTTTCCGACTTCCCAGCACACATGCCCTAAGAATCCCTAGCGGTACACACTCCCTGAGTTTCAGGTAGCTGAAGTCTTCGACTGTAAGGTATACCATATCCACTGGGCTCTGCATGTGGGATAAGTAACTGTGCATGAATTCAAAAAGCGTAAGGAATAACCAAGGAATAGCGGTACAGGGATAACGGTTGTAAGTTTCAGCCTATATAGTGTGGTATACCCAGGCTTGCTCTTTCCAGGTATATTCTCGCTTCTTCCGATCATTTTATGACATCACTCCAATTTTACTGACTTTTAGGTTTCAGGAATTGAGCTTAGCTGATTCTGCGACCTCATTCCTTACATCCCCTTTCTTGCCATGGATATCTTCTGTCCGGAACGGATGTACAGACCCTCTTTCTTTACTTTACAAGATAGATATCACTGTCACAACAGGCGCAATTAGAGATAAAAGTTCAAACGCAATTAATTCTCGGATCAAGTAACCTATATTTTCTGTTGTTGCCGGATTCAGAATTTTTCTGGTTAAGCTGTTGCTGCAATAGAGCTATATCAACAAGAGTAGCTAATCATCATCCCTTTGATCATTGAATATAAAAACCCGTGATTGATTCCCGTTTAGTTAAACAGTTTATATTGAGATTTCCGGCAGAGTACTGTAGTATTCACCCATCAGTGGGATGGGCTTTATAACGGATTTTTGATTTAATATACGTGGATCGATTGACCCTATGTCGAACCCCAGGAAGACTGTCTGAATTGGAACATCTTTAGTTTATTAGGGGTACATTTGTTTGTGTATCACGTGCAAAAGAGCCTTTAGCACAGCACAAAATATTTATTTTACTCCAACAAGTGTCTGGTCTGGTAATTTTTATCTTGGAAATGGGATTGGAAAGCTTCTCATCGAAATTAATTCTGTTAACTTATACCTTCAACGTTAATGAGTTCTCAGATAGTTGATGCTGTCACTTAACCTGAAAGCGTCCTTTTCAATGAGCCTCTGATTCTAAAAATCCTATGATATAAGCTTTTTTTGGGATGTCCAGCAGATCAGATATGCCTTTGATTAGATGTAAATATCGACAATCTCAGGAACAACGTCTTCTGCTATGCCCGATTAACTTGCTTAATAGAACGAAAATGCCATATTCTGTAAGTCTTAAGTAAAATGGACCGGCGGGGATTTGAACCCCGGACCTCTTCCATGCCAAGGAAGCGATCTACCTCTGATCTACCGGCCCCTCTGAGCCCCGATTGCCGTAATGCTTAATACCAGTATAAAATTTTGTCTGCAAGGTATACAGGCTGTACAATGCCGTCCCTTTCACTCCCTCCCTCCGTTTTTGTTTGGATACAGTATTCCATCCTCTGTGATTATGGCGGTAATGAGTCTATTTTCCACCAACTCGAAGTAAACGTTTCGGGGTTTAAGGTTTGAAATGTTTCCCGCGTCCAGTACTTCTGTTTCAGGCTGTTCTTTTATCTCGGATCTTTTGAATTTTGATCCAGTGTATTTTCTGGTTTCTGCAACAACGTAGAAAGGAATTCCCTTCTCTAACGAGGAGATTCCCAGCATCCTGCTACCAATTTTATTCAACACACCTTCATATCTGTAAATCCTGTCTGCCCCTATAATTGCGATATCTGCCTCCGAGATAAAGAAGTCAATAGCAGCATCAACTATTAATTCAACCCTTATATTAGATTCCGAGAGGAGACGGGCCAGTATAACTCCCTCTCTTCTTGGTCTCGATTCTGCCACAATGACTTTGGTGATTTTATCTCTGTCAGCCAGAAATTTTAACACCTGGTGTACTGTCTCGCTCATGGTAAGTGTAATGAAAACTGAGGGTTTCTCCACAAGTTCATATAATCTTCTGCTGATAGAAAGAACATCATCTCTCATCATTCGATCGAAATTCTCGACTAAGCTATACAGGCTTTCCCTAGTAAATCCTATTGAAAGCACCATCTTAAGCTCATCCCTGAGAGAACGAATAATTTCCATATTAGGATGGCATTTAATAATTTCGTCCAGTAAATACTGGACTATCTTTCGCAGTTCTGTTACGGGAGCGGTTTTCACCACGATCTTTAATTGATCTATGGTATGTCTCACGATTTCGCGGGAACCAGAGGTTCTGTCATTGCATATATCTGAGATGATCCCGTGAATATCTGTTGCGGTGAATTTTTTCTGAGGCATAAGGAGTAAAGGTAAATAAAGTACCTATACTCTCGCGTGGGCGATACCAGCAATTCCTTTTAACTTGCCTGATTAAACTTTTTTCGAGGTTTGTTTCAATATGCGATTGTCATATGAGTGCTATATAATAAAAATGAAAAAAGGATCAGCTTGGAATTGCATGTTGGCCAGATCAAAGGAATGCTGACGCATTGTAGAATGCCTCTTTGGTGGTAACGACGGATTGCTTTATAAGAATTCAAACCACGTGAGGAGAGCGCTTAGGTCGATTACCTCACATAGATGAGGGGAGAGTGTAAAAAGTGTCGAATGTTTTGCAACTCAGCGAAGTCTAATAAAGATCCCGATACCAGAGAATACCCTGCATCGAAGTAACAAAGACATTCTACTATGTAGTAAAGATTACCTCATAATATTTATAATTAGAAGCGTATCCCCGTTTCAATGATCGGCAGGACGGAGAATGATTCATCCTCAGGAACGGGCTGGATAATCAGGGTGGGATTCATATCGGCATTGCTATCGCTGGTTCTTGGGATTCTGTTTGGATTTGCGGCGTTATCCTACCGCCTTGATTTTCCTTTCACAAATATTTTTTACACAGATGTTCAGTTTCACCCATTTCTCATGGTGTTTGGATTTCTGGCCATTCTTTTGATAACTGAGAAAATTGAATCAATGGAAATGGTCAAGTTTGGCCCCTTCAGATTGTCAAGGCTAACAATTGGTTCTCTTGATATGGGAATAACACTATATTATCTATCTATCCCTCTTCGAAGCGAGTTTCTTATGATTGTAGGAGCTCTGCTTCTCGCTCTCTCATCCCTTCTTTTTTTGCATTTTATCGTTTCTCCAGTTACGCATGGGAATAAGTATGTAAAAACACTCTCCGGGTTGTCGATATTCTCCCTCGCATCACTTGCAGCCGTGAGCACATTGAACGGAATAATGTACAGTGTCTCAATGGCTTTGCTTGCAACAGTGTTCCCTGTTCTATATGTAATAGCTGAAAGGATTGAGCTTGGTTTTATGAGGGGAATGTCCCAGCGCCTCATAGAAATAGAGACTGTTCTTGGAGCACTTCTCCTGGCTATGTTTTTGGATTTTTCTATCCAGCGGGGCCCCCTGTCGGTCATACCTTCTAATGCGGGTCTTTTTTTCCTCGGAGCATTTTCCGCCATAGCGGCTAGATACGATCCCGCATTCAGAAGATCAACGTGGAAGGGTCCTCTCCAGAGGTTTATGAATAGGGGTGTGGCAATCGCCTATGTATGGCTTTTCACGGGAATTCTGCTCTTTTCTTTGAGCGTCAATGGCTACAATGGTTTACTGGATGCAGCAACCCATTCAATCATGATCGGTTTTGTTGGAACCTTCATATTTGCACATAGTCCAATAATTTTCCCTCTGTTGTTTAAAAAGGAAATGAATCAGGATAGGGTTACTTTCGCTCCCATTTTGATTCTAACAATTTCCGTTATCATGCGGGTGGGGGGAGATTTACTCTCTATCATAAGTCCTTACGGCGGGTTCGTTTCGTATCTTTCGCCAGTTGTTCTTGTGGTGTCCGCCATTGCTTTCTTTTACAACATCAAGCTGGTAACAACACCAAAACACGTTTAATGTTGGAGTTATCACGGGTAGCTCTGCAAAGATGGATACCGCAATACTGTAGGAATACCATCACTACTGGTAAACAATCAGTAGAGCAGATTCAGCAGGTTGGTTCAGAAACTGGAGGGAATCATCTTCAGTATGTTTTAGTCTCAACGCAGGCGGTTAGCCTGAATAGTTTACCGTTTCCGTGATCTCTAAGTCAATACGTTTGAAAAGAAAAATTAACAATCCTAACCGCAAAAAAGTTTAAGTCCCTCAGGATAGAGTGGTTGATACTGTAACCTCATATGCTACATTGCATTTCGCATGAGCTCTAACAAAAGGGTTTTAATATTTTAATCTTTGTAGATGTAAAGAAGGTGCACGAGAAATGATCGTTACTGAGAGAGAAGGTGAGTACGAAGGGATCAGATTTTCAGCTGATTTTGAGATCAGCAAGAACTCCCCCTTCAGGAATGTTGATGAGTTTGTCAAGAATATGGGGCATCTCATAACAGATGATATGCTTATCTTGAGAGTTACAGAGAGCCTATGCCCTCTCTGCGTAGATGAGGAAAAATTTGATCAGATGAGAATTCCAGCCATAGTTTATGAAAACGCAGGAGAGGTAAAATTAATAAAAGAATGTCCGGAGCATGGTGTAACCAGGGAAAAGTACTGGGAAGACTATGACATGTACCGGGAGGCCAAAAAATGGCAAGATAAGGGAATCAAGCTCCTTAATCCCCATGTCGCAATGCTAGAGGAGAAGATTGTATGTCCCACTCACTGCGGACTCTGTGTTAAGCATAAGTCTCACACAGGCCTGGGGAATATAGTTGTAACAAACAGATGCGATCTATCGTGCTGGTACTGTTTCTTCTATGCAAAGGAAAATGAACCCATCTATGAGCCTTCCCAGGATCAGATACGGATGATGCTGAGAAGGATGAGGAACGAGAAACCCGTTGGCGCAAATGCAGTACAGATTACCGGAGGAGAGCCAACGCTCAGAGAGGATATAATTGATATAGTAAGGATTGCAAGAGAGGAGGGGTATGACCACGTTCAGCTAAATACAAACAGTATCAGGGCAGCCTATGATCCTGATTTCGCGAGAAAGGTTAGGGAGGCCGGTTCCAACGTCATATATACAAGCTTTGACGGTCCTACTCCACGCTCTAACCCCAAGAATTTTTGGGAAATCCCGGCTGCACTTGAGAATTACAAGAAAGCTCCTCTGGGGGTAGTTCTGGTTCCCACCGTTATTGGGGGAATAAATGATCGTTACCTCGGAGATATGATCAGGTTCGGCTTGTCAAACCTTGATGTTGTCAGATCGGTCAATTTCCAACCGGTAAGTCTCGTGGGCAGGATGCCGGACAGAATGCGGGCAAGGCAAAGGATCACCATACCGGGTGCGATAAAGAAGATCGAGCAGCAGCTTGATGGCCTCATAGGAAGGGAGGATTTCTTTACGGTGCCCTCCACAACGAAAGTGTCCAACTTTGTCGAGGCTCTTAAAGGTAAGGACACGTACAAGCTATCCATCCATTTCGCCTGTGGTATGGGTACATATCTCTTCAAGGATAGTAAGGGGGTTATTCCCGTTACGCGTTTCATAGATGTCAAGGGTATGTTTGAGTACATCGGTGAACTGGGAGAGGAGATAAAATACTCCAAATTCAGGGCATTCAAGAGGGCAGAAAATGTAACCCGGCTGCTTATGAAGCTGAAGAGATTCGTCGACAAGGACAGGGCTCCTGAGGGCTTTAAGCTCAAGGATATGGTATACAACGCATTTACTGAAGGTGATTATCATGGTCTGAAAGCGTTCCACTACAAATCACTCTTCATCGGGTTTATGCATTTCATGGATCCCTATACTTACGATGTCGACCGTGTAGAGCGCTGCGACATACATTACGCCATGCCTGATGGTCGTGTCGTACCGTTCTGTGCCTTCAACGTGATTCCAGAGATGTACCGGGATTCTACGCAGAGGAAGTACTCAATACCGGCCAATGTGTACGAGGAAAAAACGGGTCACAAACTGAAAAGAGATAAATACTTCAGAGACTACACCCTGCAGGAAAAACGGCAGATAATACGCTTCTATGAGAGGAGCATAGGAAGAAAGCTGACAGAAGATGAGATCGGCCAGAAGCTTGAGGATCCAGTCCCTGTGATATCCTCGGAAAGGCCGGACTGATCTTTCCCTCTCCTATTATGAGTGGGAGGAAGAGATTCAGGTATCTTAGACACACGGGCGACCTTTCCGTCGAGGTTTTTGGCCGCAACCTTGTGGAACTCATATCAAATGCTGTTTACGCTACTGCCAGCGTATTGCATGGTGTCAGAGACCTGAAATGTGGAACAATCAGGAACGTTGATTACAAATTTACAGATGAAATAAATTTGATGGTGCAGATTCTCAGCGATGTCGTTTACTATCTCGAGATTGAAGACATTCTTTTTTTCAGGGTCATTTCAGCTGACATCCGGCATCATATCGGAGAGTTTACACTGTGCGGTCACAGTTTCACCAGAGAATATACAGTGCGGAACGTTATAAAGGCCGTGACCTATCACGGTATGAGCATTGACCCTTCAAAGGGCAAAGCTTCCATAATTTTTGATATCTGATAGCTTTAATTAAGGGTATGATATTCCTTTTCTGATGGTCGAGACTTTGATACCCCGTAAAATCTTTTTCACACGAGGAGTGGGAAGAGGTGAGAGCAAACTTCAGTCCTTTGAAGAGGCACTCAGAGATTCTGGAATAGCCAGTTTTAACCTCGTGAGTGTCAGCTCGATCTTTCCACCGAACGCAGAACTGGTTTCGCGTGCTGAAGGGCTGTCGCTGTTGCATCCCGGACAGATTCTGTTTACAGTTCTGGCAAGGAATGAATCCGATGAATTGAACAGACTTGTTTCAACAGCTATAGGCTATGCCCTGCCCTCGGATAGGAGCAGATGGGGGTATCTCAGCGAGCATCATTCTTTCGGCCAGACGGAGAAAACTGCTGGTGAATTTGCGGAGAAGCTGGCAGCGGAGATGCTTGCCAGCACGTTGGGAAAGGTTGGAAGTCTGGTCTATGACCCGAAGAAAGAGGAATACGTCCTGGAGGACAAGATCCTCGCAACGAAACACATAAGCAAGGCGGCGGTAGTTCTCAAGGCTGGTGAGTGGACAACCACTATTTCGGCTGCTGTTCTCATAGTATAGGGATTGTTATGGATCCAGAAATAGAAAAAAAATGGATAAAACGGTGGCAGGAAGCGCATATATTTGAACCTTCTATTGAAACCGATAGAAAGAAATTTCTGATAACGGTCCCATGGCCGTACACCAATGGTTCTCTCCACGTTGGGCACGGTAAATCATACACCATTGGCGACATTGTGGCGAGATACAAGCGGGCACGGAATTACAACGTTCTTTTTCCCATGGGTTTCCATCAGAGCGGCACTCCCATTTTCGCCTACGCGGAAAGAATAGCATCCGGCGATAAGAGGGCGATAGATCAGTACAGATCCTACATAGAGCAGTATGAGAATGCACATTCGGTGGATAAAGTACTCGCGGAGATGCGAAACCCAGACAGAATTGCAGATTACTTTTCGAATGCAACACTGGAGGATTTCAGAGCACTCGGATATTCAATAGATTGGACAAGAAAATTCACATCGGCTGAGGCAACATTTCAGAATTTTGTTCAGTGGCAGTTTAGGAGGCTTAAAAGCAAGGGCTATATAAAGCAAGGTGAGTATCCTATTCTCTACAGTTTGAAAGATGAGAATGCTGTAGGCGAAGACGATATAGCGGATGGTGACATCAATAAGGTCAGTATTGAGGAGTTCACAGCAATAAAATTTAGATCACATGAGTACTCTCTTCTTGCAGCCAGTTTGAGGCCTGAGACAATATTCGGCGTAACGAATCTGTGGATCAACCCGAATGCAGAATATGTTCTGGTGGAATTCAGTGGAGAAAAGATCGTTATGTCTGAGATGGGTTCTGAAAAATTTATCCGCCAGGTAGAGGGAGCTACTGTGTTGCGCAAGATATCGAAAGAGGAGATCCTCTCCAGATCATACACCGTCCCTCTCACCGGTAAAAGTGTGGGTGTCATTCCATCGCAGTTCGTAGACCCGGACAACGGAACAGGTATAGTGTATTCGGTTCCCGGGCACTCAATTTACGATTTCATCGCCCTCAGGAACTCCGGATCAGATATAGCTCCCATCAGGATAATAGAACTTGACAGAAGATCGAGGAACATGACCGTTGAATCCATTGCTGAAAGATATAACATAAAAGATTTTACAGAGAGAAAAAAGCTGGACGAAGCCACGAAAGAGCTTTACCGCGAGGAGTTCTACTTCGGGAAAATGCTGGATAACTGTGGTGAGTTCTCAGGGAAAAGCGTCTCGGAGGCAAGGGGAGAGATAAAAAATCTGCTTTCCCGTAAAGGTAATGCCCTTGTATTCTACGAGACTTCTCGAAAGGCGCTTACACGCTCGGGATTCCCGGTTATCGTTGCAGTGTTGAATGGCCAATGGTTCATCGATTACTCTGTGAGGGAGTGGAAGGATGCGACGCACCGCCTTGTGGACAGAATGACCTTTGTTCCGGATATCCAGAGAAAAGCAATGCACGATATTATAGAATGGCTCAGAGAGAGGCCCTGTGCCAGAAGACGTGGCCTCGGCACGCCTCTGCCCTTCGATCCAAAGTGGGTGATAGAGTCGCTCTCCGATTCTACCATATATCCTGCGGTTTACACAAACATTCTGGAACTGAGGAAGATAAGGGAAAAACTTGGAACGATACCAGACTCTGTTTTCGATTACATTTTTCTCCATGAGGGTGTTCCAGGAAACTACGATGCGGAAACACTTGCCCTGATAGATAAGGCTAGAAATGAGGTAGACTACTGGTATGGATGCGATATGCGAATCACCGCCATACCACACATCAGCAACCATCTTGTTTTCTATCTCATGAACCACGTTGCCATATTTCCAGAACCGATGTATCCCGGTGGAGTTGGTATTCTCGGACTGGTCATATCTGAAGGTAAAAAGATTGGTAAGAGCAAGGGGAACATAGTCAATCTGCTCTCGGTGACGCGAAGATACTCTGCGGATATCTACAGGCTCTATGTTGCTGTGGTTGCCGATGCGTACTCTCAGCTCGACTGGAACGAGAATGATCTGGATAATCTTATCAAAAGATACAGAAGCCTCACCGACATTCTTGATCGCTACGTCATTTCCACTGCGGAACCTGGACTGCCAGAAAAATGGTTCATCTCCAAATTTTACAGCAGGCTCCGAGATTTCATCTCTCAAATGGATGCATACTCGATCCGGCCAGCATTTGTCTCAATCTTCTATGAAGTACTCAACGATCTAAGGCGGGTTGAGAGAAGGGGGGGTGATATCAACGTCGCCCTTTCCCATATAATGAGAGACTGGCTTGTTGCTCTTAGTGCGGTAATCCCTTTCACAGCGGAGGAGTACTGGCACAGGTACGTTAAGGATACATTTGTTTCGCTCGAAACCCTACCCACAGATTTAGAATCCAAGATTTCAGAGACCATCCTTAAGAGTGAGGAATACCTCGATAGGGTGGTGGAGGATATCAGGAACATACTTCAGGTAACAGGCCAAAAGGCTGCGAAGATCACGATTCGTGTTTCAACCAGGGAAGAACGCGATTTCATTGAAAAGTTTGAGCGTGGAGATATAGCGAGCATTGATGAGCGCTTGAAGCCTTTGATACCAAAATACAGAAAGGCCAAACGATTCATACGTCTCTTCGAATTCGACGAACTCTCTGTTCTGAGGGAGAACTCTGATTACATATCAAATCTATTCTCCTGTGAGGTTGAGGTTTTACCGGCAAAGTTTGCAAGTGCTGATAAGGTAGCCTGGCCGGGTAAGCCACTCATACTCATCTCATAAAGGGGGAACCAAGTTCCTTCAATCCGGGTATGCCTGCAAGGAAATTTTCATCACAGATCGATTGTTAACATCATGCGTTTGCATATGTTGTTATATAGATTATCAATTGCCTGGCATGGAAGATAAGTGGCAGGATATCTCATCGGATGATGAGCTTGATCTTCTGGTTCATGTGTCTCGCTTACTGGGAAGCAATAGGAACCTCGTTCTCCACGGTGGAGGAAACACATCCCTTAAGAGAGAGGAGACAGACCATACTGGAAGAAAAGTTAGGGTTCTCAGGGTGAAAGGCAGCGGAACAGATCTCTCGGAAGTTGAAAGGAGCAGTTTCGTTGCCCTCAGGATGGGTGATCTGGATCTTGCGAAAGATAGGCGCACACTTTCTGATGCTGATCTTGTTAATTACCTCCGGAAGAGCAAGATCGATCCTGACGAACCCGAACCAAGCGTAGAAACATTCATGCATGCATTCATACCAGAGAAGTTTGTCCTACACTCACATGCTGATGCCATACTGTCGCTTACTAACACAGATGTACCCGATTTCCGTCTACGGGAGATACTCGGCGAGGTTGGAATAATCCCCTACACGCATCCTGGGTTTGAACTGGCTCTCTCATTTCTGAGGCTATCAGGAAGCACAGAGAACCTTGAGGGTATCGTGATCAGAAAGCATGGGCTCTTTACCTTCTCGAACAGCGCGAAGGAGGCGTACAGAAAGCACATCAGTATAGTTGAACGTGCCGAGAAATATTTGAGCAGGCTGCTCGATGGATTTACACCTGGAATTAAGGAGAAGAGTTATGATTTTGAAACTCTTCTTCCAAAGATCAGGGGAGCGGTTTCAAAGGAGAAGAAAAAAATCGTTCTTCTCGATCGGTCAGAAAAATCGATGAGAATAGCCTGTTCCAGGGAGGCAAAGGAGTACTGCTCATATGGTCCTGCAACGCCCGATATGCTCATAAGAACGAGATATGATTTTCTGTACATCAGAAATTCTGAAGATGCTGTTGCAATGATCAGAGAATATGCTGAAAAATACCGTGCTGAGTTCAAGGAATACGTCGATCCATCCTATCCTATGCATGATCCTTATCCTGCTGTCATGGTGCTCGAGGGAGGTGGAATCATCACACAGTCAACATCTATTGGGGAGTGCCGCACGATTTTGGAGCTTGCTCATCATTCTTTCGATGTTGCAGGGAAGTCGGCACAGGTTGGTAACCATGAGTTTCTCAGCAGAGAGGAGGCTTTTGCCGTTGAATACTGGCCTCCAGAAATGAGAAAACTCAAGAAAATGCCGGTGAGAAAACTCCAGGGTACTGTTTCGGTGGTTACAGGAGCAGCCAGTGGGATAGGGCTTGAAGCCTTTAAAACCCTATCCAGGAACGGTTCTTACGTAATCGCTTGCGACATTGACCCCGCGATCGAGTCCATAGCACGCGATGTCAGCAACTCAACAGGCACCGAATCACTTCCTTATGTTCTGAATCTCAAAGATACGGATGGAATCAGAAAGATGTTTAATGTGATAGTGAAGACCGTGGGAGGTGTTGACTTTGTGTTCAACAATGCCGGCATACTGAAGAGTGATTACATAGAGGATGTGAAGATCGAAGATCTCGACAGCCATTACGCCGTGAACTCCAGAGGGACGTTCCTTGTATCTCAGCTGGCTTTCGGGATAATGAAGCTTCAGGGAATCGGCGGGAATTTCGTATTTAATATAACTAAAAACCTGACCCATCCAGGTCCAGGTATGCTTTCCTACGGATCTTCCAAGGCATTCGCCGCCCAGATGTGTCACTATTTCGCCATAGAGGGCGGTAAGTACGGGATAAGGGCCAACATCATCAATCCGGACAAGATCTTTAAAGGTTCCAGGATCTGGGAGGGAGGTGTTCTGGAAAAGAGAGCCAGGGCCAAGGGCCAGACAGTTGAGGAGTACAAGAGAAACAATCTGCTCCGGGTTGAAGTTCTCCCCTCTCACGTCGCAAATGTCATGCTAGCACTGCTGGATGATGCCACCTTTGGTGCGACAACAGATGCCATGATTCCGGTGGATGGTGGAGTGATCTGAGAATCCGAGATCGTTTCAAGATCCAATGGAATTCCGAATGCTTTTGTTGCAAACATGAATCAATGGTATGAAGTGTAAAAAATGAGATACTTCATAAAATTTGGGTACTTCGGCACAGATTTCACGGGATTCCAGAAGGGGAATGGAGCCAGAAGCGTTGAAGACAGCATTCTGGCAAAGCTGCAAAGCATAGGTGTCACATCTCCCATATCATCCGCAGCAAGAACGGATAGAGAGGTCTCGGCCATTGGGAATGTTTTCTCCGTTGAGTACAACGGAAACATCAAGAATCTGATGGCACTCCTGAACAAGGGATCTGCGAGCCTGTTCTATCTGGCATATTCGCCGGTAGAATCTTCCCTCCGGCCCAGGCACAGCAGCATGAAAGTATACAGGTACCTCTGCAGTTCGTACAGCAAGAGAATGCTGGAACCCCATCTGAGGAAATTCACCGGAACGCACGATTTCAGTCACTTTTCCCGCCGAGATGGGAGAAATCCCGTTAGGACGATAGATAGGATAGATATAGTGGACTACGGCACTTTCACCGCCATAGATTTCTGGGGTAAGAGCTTCATCTGGCAGCAGATAAGGAGAATCATGGGATTTGTATTCTCGCAGATAGAGGAGGAACGTGATGATGATCCCTTTAGCTACGCAAGAGCGGTAAAACCCGCGCCTCCTCAGCAGCTGATCCTCCTGGATGTCAGATATCCAGGAATTGTTTTCACTCCATTCAGGGAGAAGAGCTTGGAGAGATTACTGATCGAAAAAACTCGCAGGTCGTTTTATGCATTTCTCCTTTTTGAACATATCATATCCTCACTGGATAGTATATATACAGGGAAATCATAATAATGCATGGATTTTGCCCTTCTTGTTGATACCTTCAACCGAATGGCTGAAACGAGCAGCAGACTTGAGTTGACATCTCTTCTGGCAGATCTTTTCTCCCGTGGTTCATCGGATCTTGAGATCCTGAGCTACCTCACTCTGGGAAAGCTGGCCCCCGAATTTGAGAACAAGGAGATGTATGTTGCTGACAAGATGATAATAAAGGCTCTTTCGGAAATTTCAGGCCGCAGTGCAGAGGAGATTGGCAGAATGCAGTCAAAATACGGTGATCTCGGTTCAGTTACGGAGAGTATTCTTCGGGAGAAACAGCAGAGATCTCTCTTTGCGGAAAACCTCACGGTCAGGGGAGTCTACGAGACGCTCATGAAGCTGCCTGAGTTCAGCGGGCCGGGAAGCAATCAGAGAAGGATAAAGACGATCGAGAAACTTCTAATCAGTGCAACGCCCGTTGAGGCGAAGTACATTGTCAGGATAATCTCTGGCAAGCTCCGCCTGGGGGTTTCCGAAGCAACGGTTCTTTCTGCTCTCATACAGGCTTTCGGGATGGAGGAACACCGGCAGATTGTTGAGAATGCTTACAATTTTTATCCCGATATGGGATACATTGCGGCTCTTCTCAGATCCGGCGATCTTGAGAAGATCTCAGGGATAAGGGCAAAACCCCTGATTCCATTCAAGGTCATGCTTGCTGAACGTCTTCAGAGCATAGAAGCCATTCTGGATAAAATGGGTGGGAAAGCATCCTTCGAGTACAAGTATGATGGCCTGCGGGTTCAGCTGCACAGGTCTGGGAGAAGGGTCAAGATCTTCTCACGTGGTTCGGAGGATTTAACAGATCAGTTTCCGGATATAGTGGATAACATGCTGCGTTCCTTTGACTGCTCGTCCTGCATTCTTGATGGAGAGGCCGTTCCGGTGAATCCGGAGACAGGTGAGATGTACCCATTTCAGATGATATCTCAGAGAAGGGGTCGAAAATATGGTATGGAAAGAGCCATATCGGAAATACCGATCACGGTTTTTCTCTTCGATATAATTCACTATAACGGTGAATTCCTTGGTGATAAGCCCTATCCCCAAAGGAGATCCTACCTGAAGAGGATTCTCGGAAGCGCGAACGGCTTCTCCCTCGCTGACGCACTCGTATCTGATAGCATTGAAGAGATACAAGCCTTTTTCAACAAGAGTATTGCAGATGGTTGCGAGGGTCTGGTTGCAAAAAGTCTATCTGACGATTCCACCTACAGAGCGGGTGCCAGAGGGTGGCTCTGGATCAAGATAAAGAAAGATTATCAGGCTGAACTGGCCGATACCCTTGACCTCGTTGTGGTCGGGGCATTTCATGGAAGGGGGAGGAGAAAAGGAACATATGGTGCTCTCTTGATGGCGGTCTTCAATAATGAACTGAACCGCTTCGAAACTATATGTAAGCTTGGAACCGGTTTCACAGATGAGATGCTGCAGGAGATACCCAGGATCCTTGAAGACTACATAAGCCCCGGGAAACCACAGAATGTGGTGAGCAACATTGAACCCGATGAATGGTTTTACCCCTCTCTTGTCATGGAGATTTCGGGAGCTGAGATTACACTGAGTCCTATACACACATGCTCTGCGGAACATTATAATGGAAAACAGGGTCTCTCAGTGAGATTCCCAAGATTCACAGGAATATTCAGGAGGGACAAACAACCTGAAGATGCCACCACATCCAGAGAAATTCTGGAATTATTCGAGATGCAAATTAAAAAATCAAGCAAACAATAAAATAGTGTGAAAAAAAGATTTGCTGTTTGGTGTTTTACGCCATATGAGATGATTATCTTCTTCCGTAGCTACGGCCACCGGAATACCTTCCGAAGCTATCGCCATAGCTCCTGTAGCGGCGTTCGTGCTCCTGCTCACTCATATCGAGCTCTTCGTTTATGTCGGTTATATCTTCCTGACTCTCATTTATGGAGCCGTATTTTCCCACATTAAGGTGCATATGTCCCCTAACAAGGGTGATGTAACCGTTTTCGATATACAGATTTTTTCCTTCTCCTACTTTTGAGAGCTGGTCACCCCAAAGTGACATTGTGACCTTTCCTGTATCGTCACCAATGACAACCTCAGTCACCTGTTTCTGCTCTCCCATCCTGGTCTGGATGTCCTTCGTCTCTCCTATTGTTAAGACCTTTCCCAAAACGTTCACGCGTCTCGAGGAAGGACTCAGGTCTTTTATTTTGGTAATTTCCTCCATTTTCTTACTTCCTTTGTCTATTAGACTAAAACGGACATTGGTCATTGGTATTAAAGGGTACGTATTTTGGAGACAGACAACGGAGATTTGACTGTCTCCTTTACAGCGTTATTCTATTGTGGGTGTGGTGATGTCAAGCCTTTTCCCGGCATCTTTTTTTCAGATGGAAGTATGGGTAGAAGTAGTAGCGAAACAAAACCTACAAGGACCAGAAACCACATTGAAATTCCGGGGCTCAGATGAAGGAAGTCATAGATCAAATAAAATATCACTATCCCAACTGCACTTCCCAGGGTACCTCCTATTCCCCATACCTTCCCGTTTGAGGAGGCAAGTATTTCTCCAGGGACGACCTGCGATATGTAACCCATAAGGACGGGAAATCCACTGAACACGGCAAAAGCGAAAGTGCCAAGGAAAATTATCATCAGGTAAACCAGATGGGTCAAAAGAAAGAGAGCCATGAAGGCAACGGCAAGAAGGCTACTGATAGATACCGTGAATTTTCCACCTTTTCTTTCTGTGAGCATTCCAAATATTGGCTGGCCGAAAATGGGGGCGAGAAATGCCGCAGAAACAATGAAATTGGGGAGAGAAGAATAGGGGTTGAGATCGAATATATAGCCAATGTAGTAGGGAATGAAAATCACAACCCCTCCGGTAAAAACAGACCTCAGAAATATCACAGATGTAAGTGCGCGCGTTATTTTGCTGTATTTTCTTGTAATCACTGTTTTAGAATCATCCGTATAATCTTTTTTTGGAGGATTTGTTTGGGTACCGCTGAACCACCGTAACCCCGCAAAAACGAGAAACGATGTGATGAATTCATAAATTGCCACATATATCAACCCGTATGATGGGCCGGAAACTGGAACGATTAAGCCAAGTACCAGAGGGATCACGGTCCTTCCGAGGCTGCCCATCGAGCCGTTCATACCAAGAGCACTCCCATATCTGCCCTTTTTGAATGCGAAGGAGAGAATAGAACCTCCCAGAGGATGGTAAAATGAGATTCCGATTCCGAAAAATACGGTACCAAGGAGAATAGACAATGATGAGAGTGCTGAGTAGAAAAACGGGATGCTGAACAGGACGATAGAAATACCAGAAAGAAACAAACCTAATGATAGGAGTTTTGCGTGCATTCCTGTTCTGTCACTCAATTGGCCAACGAAAGGGCTAAGTAGGCCAGATATAACCTCGTATACGACTGCGCCAACAGCAAGAATACCGAAATCAATGTTTACGGTTGCGTAGTAGCGCATGAGTAGCGGAAACAGAAAGAAATTACCATCGTTGGTGAAGTGCGCAAGGGATGTGAAGACCAGCGATGATCTCTGTTTCCTTTCCATTGCAGCTGATTTCATACCCGATTATAAGTTTTGATGTGATACCTATCTGTGGCATTGTGCCAATGAATATGGGAGCGTTCATGGTTTATTTTATGAGAGGGGTTATCACTATTACGTTATAATCGTGAGGAATGCATAGGTTAGACATTTCAGGATTGACGTATATGTTTCGATACATAGCAAAAATTTCCTGTGACCCTTTGACCTTCGTAAGTGGAAAGCCGCTTTCACAGAATATTCATTAATAGAAATAGAAAAGAAACGCTTGAAACGCTTGACCACGGTATTCTGATGAATGAAGATAACACCCATTATGATCTCTCGTAGAGCAAACAGAAGCTCTGCAGAGAAGTTTCTGTAAGAGGGTAGATTCGGAAAAAGGAAAGCGGATGATTCTCTGCCAGCTATTTTTATCAGAGTATTGAAAAGGGATTACAATTTATTGTTTTAGAAGTCCAGTTAATACGGTAATCATCGGATATCGAAAATTAATGCTCTCTAAAACAGATAGTCGGATTGTGCTAGCATTCCCTAGGTATCAGAACAAAGTAGTTCTATTGGTAGGAATTAAATCAAGCAGGGTATGCCCGAGCCGGGATTTGAACCCGGATCTGAGGCTCCGCAGGCCTTCAGGATATCCAAATTACCCCACTCGGGCATCTCTCGGAGATATGCAATAACAATATATTATTATCTTGCAAAGGCACAGCATAATTGACGTTACACTCTGGTTTATTACCTCGCTGCTCACAGGGATGACCCCATCACAGAGGTCCACTTTACTTTAGTGGATTATGAGGTGATTCCATATATCACCAGTATCTGTAATGGTTCATTCGTGTAACTTTATGCATCAATGTCCTGATGTGATGAGTAATTCTTGCGGGAGGATTTTTTAATGGTAAGGCTCATCAGGATTGCTGTGTGTGAAGACTGTGCACAAGATGATGTCAAAATGATCATCCGGCCATACTCTGAGGAAAAATGGGGATCAATGAAAGTGTCTATAGCAGCTGAAAGAATCCCTCGTTTAAAGCCTTAAACTTGATTAAAAGACTACAGGCTCTTCGACTTTTGCCGAATTCTCTTTCGATTTCCTGATGAGCCTTATGCCGGTAATGATAATTATGGCGGTAATAATCACAACAAGTATCCAGTATATCGCTGAATAAAGGGTTCCATTAGATGGGGATAAGAGTATCACACCATCAGCGTAGACAAGCCCTCCATCGATAGCTGCATGTGATAGAATTGAAATGGAAAAAGCAACTCCCTTTCTTTCTTCTAAGGCTCCCCACTTGAGAATGAAAGCTGTTCCGGGATGAAAGAACAGAGACGTTATAATATTCAATATCATGAGAACTGCAAAGCTTTCTTGAAACAGTGCGTAGTTCAGATACAGACCACCTAAGAGTATAAGCGCGATATCCACACTCGAGTAGCCCAGACCAACCAGCAGCGCATATCTTTTGTTAACGGAATCCACGGCAACGTATTTCGTTGATTCCTGCATGGTTCCCGCAAGTAATCCTATAAAGATTGCGTATGGGATCAGAAAGGGACTCTTAGCAAGGTTTATGGTAGGAACGGCGCCAGGATTTGCACCGCCCAGGAAAAAATCAGAGAAAAGGGCGATCCCAGAGGGTATTGTTTCGAAAGCTGATTGTAGAATGAGGGCAACCATCATGAAGCCGATGCCAAGTCCAAACGCCTCAAGAGCTTTTTTCATAATGCTTCGGTGCCGTTAAATTTGCTCTCGGATGAATTCTGATTACCGATTATGATAATGACACGCGTTCAACTTCACCACCGACATCTTCCACAATGGCAGCCGTACCGTACGCAACAATCTCAGACATTACCTGGCCGAGCTCAGACGAATCGAATCTAATTGAAATCACGGCGTTGGCACCGATTTGCCTGGCCGAATCACGAAGATGCTCCATGGCGATATTTCTGGCCTCGGACAGCATCTGAGTATATTCCTTTATCTCTCCACCCTTAAGAGCCCTGAGACCCGCCATAAAGTTCCCTCCAACACCCCTGCTTCTTACGGTGACACCCCAGATCGTGCCGAAAATTTTTGTAATTCTCTTACCGGGTATATAATCCATGGTGGTCATAATCACGCTTTTTTCCTCTTCCATGGTAAAAAAATACTATAAATCTATATTAATCTTGCGTAAAATTTTCCATATATTTCTGATCGTTTATAGGAGATGAGCAGATATTGTTGATCGATTAAAGGTAATGCTTTCTGAGAATCTTTATAGGGAGCAAATCTCCCACTCTGATATTTTCTGAACCCATACCTCTGTTGAATTTCAGCTCAACACTTTCTCCAGTATTCGCAATTTTCAGGTGTACCCTTGTATGTTCACCCTCAAAACCTTTGGATGTCACAGCACCAGAAAAGTCCGGTTCTTCGTCGTCAATGGATATATCAAGCGGGTGAAATGCTACCGTCTCCCCTGCAATGTGCATTACGTTATAGCCGAAAAACCGGCACGTTTCAACATCTTTAGGATTGTTGAAAAGCGTCTCGGGAAGCTCGGGCGCCTTCACCCTCCCGTTGAAAATTAGAGAAGCCCTGTCAGCCATGAAAAGTCCTTCACTGTGATCATGGGTAACGTATATCATCGTAAGCCCAATCCTGTGTGCGAATTCCTTTATGTCACTTCTGACCCTATTGCGAAGGTGTGTGTCAAGAGATGACAGAGGTTCATCCAGGAGGAGGAGAAGGGGTGCGGGCGCAACCGATCTCGCGAGAGCTACCCTCTGTTTTTCCCCTCCTGAGATTTCTCCGGGGTACCTTTCAAGAAGGTTATGGATACCCAGCATTTTTGCGAGTTCGTATACTCTGTGTTCAATCTCACTCCGTTTGAATCCCTTTACCCTGAGCCCATACGAGATATTGTCGTAAACAGTCATGTGTGGAAAGAGGGCGAGATCCTGGAATATGATCCCCACGTTTCTCTTCCTGACCGGCATTTTTGTAATGTTTTTCCCTGAAATTATTACACTGCCGGCATCAGGAATGTCGAGGCCAGCTATGTTGCGAAGGACTGAGGTTTTTCCAGAACCACTCGGCCCCATAAGTGTGAGGGTCTCTCCCTTTTCGACGCTGAAAGAAACCTCCCTCAGCGAAAACCGTTCGGAATACTTCTTTCCCATTTTAATGATGTCAACGTACGCCAATGAACTTTTCACCCATCCTCTGTATTAGGACAAATACTAAAAGACTTAAAAACAGGAGCACTGTTGCAGCAGCGAATGAAGGACCAAACAATCTGCTCAATTGCAGAGAATATATCTCAACAGGCAGGGAAAAGAATTTTGGAGTGGCGAGAAAATTGGTGGCCGTAAACTCCCCGAGACTGATGGCGAAACCAAACATCAGCGAGATATAAAAAGACACCTTCGCCAGGGGGATTTCGACATCCAGGAAGGGATGCCCTCCAAGAGTAAGTGATGACTCAAGGAACTCCCTCGATATTGGGGAAAAGCCCGCGTCAATGGTGCGCATCACAACCGGTATTGCGACAGCGATCTGTGCTGATACGATCAGGATCCACAGAAATTGCTGAGGGGTATTTATCCCATAAACAATCAGTATGGCAAATGCCATGAGAAGGGATGATATCACCAGGGGAATGAAATGGAAGACCTCAGCGGTTCCGAGATATCTTTTATGCAGCATCTTTCTTCCTGCGATCCAGGCCATTCCAGCAGCAACCACTACAATAGATACTACAAAACCATAGAACAGGGAGTTCAGAATAGATCCAAGAGCGGAGATGCCTGTGGCGGATGTTGTCCTGTTACTGAAAAGGACCAGGAAGTTGGTGGCAGAAAAAGTCGAATTTGCTCTTAGAGCCCTCAGCACCACCGATGAAAGGAGATAGGCCTCAATGATTAGCCAAGCAACCATATAGGCAAACGCGGGCAGAAAGAGAACACTCCTCCTGGACGGTGCAGTGTTGATTCTGCTCTCCACACTTCCTTCTCTCCTTTGAGTAGAAAGGATACGAACGTAAATAATGGTTGGAACGATCAGTGAGATAGCCTCAAATATGGCCAGAGAAACAGAGGCGTGAAAATTACCGAGTATTCTAAACATGAAATATATCCAGGCGTCGAGAGTATACGCTCCTGGCCCACCTATTATGAGCGGTGCCGCAAAGCCTGCGAAAGAATAAGCAAAAGCAAGTGTGGCACCTCCTAAAGCCGCTAACAGGGTATCTTTTCCGAATACTGTGAAAAAACCTCTCACATCAGAGGCTCCAAGTGACATTACGGCCTCGATCTGTGAGGATTTTTCAGTCGATAGAGCGGACATTGTGTAGAGTGCCACGAGAGGAGCATTGAAGAACGTGTTCACGGCGATTATTCCGACAAACCCTCTGGAGAGCATTGTAAACCCGCTGAACAGAATTGATGCGGGTGAACCTTGCCCGAAACCGGACATGAAGGCATAGACCACAACAAGGGATGGAAGAAAGAAGGGAAGTATCACGAGGGATACGATGAGCTTTTTGAATCTGAAGTTGTTCCTGCCTAGGAATACCCCTAAAGGGTAGCCCAGCAACAGCGAGAAAACGGCACTGACACCCCCCTGAATGAGCGAGTTGTAAAGAGCTCGGCGAGATAGCATCGCAATAGGGGATGAACCTGTCATAATCTTGTAGAAGTTCAGGCTGCCAAAGGTCAGGGTAAGATCAATGAAGGGAGCGACTATAACAATAAGGATAAATATTGATGGTGTAAAACTTAGAAGTGTATACCTGATTGTCGCTCCCCTGATTCTCACTGCATTACCTGTACCCATTCTGTCATCCATTCACTGAGTTTTTCCTTTATTAGGGTATTGTTCATGAATGAATTAAGTGGAATGATTGTCCCTTGATCTATGACTGCTCCAAAAGAAGGCGGTAGGGGCGTGGAGCTATTTGCAGGGAACATCCACTCATTGGTGGGGATCTCATCCTGCACATTTGGACTGAGGAAGTAGTTGATAAATGCCTCATCCAGGGAAATGTGCTTTGAACCGTTTACTATACCCGCCGTGAAGATGCTCCGCCAGCCATATGCTTTCCCGTTGTGATATGTTACCTGAGACCCCGTTCCATTCCCGTAACCAAAGTAGACGTTGTATGCAGGATCTGTGAGATAGCTCACCAGAAGATTAGTGTTTCCTCCCGTTTCGAAGGAGTTGAATGCGGATCCCCAGCTGTCAAATATGTGGCCTGCGATGTATAGTTTTATTTGCTTCCACCACCCGGTCCAGTTAAGCCCCAGTATGTATTTATAATATGAAATTTCCCATAGGAGAAATTCCTCACCGGTGCTTGATGTGGTGGGATTTTCGAGCAGCAGATTTGAAGCCAATGTGCCAGAGGTCAGGCTCTCAAAGGAGGGTCTGAAATTCTTGACGAAACTCCTGTTGTAGTCTATTCCAAGGTATGAATACTCATAGGGGGTCAGGTAGTTTGAAGCGTCTCCAAGCTGTTTCAATACTGAACTGCTTACGTATGTATCATCTGGTGACCTGTAACTGACCAACAGTTTTTTGCTGATGGCTGTTAGTCCACTCAAGCCGGTCAGACCAACGACCACATCAAAGGAATGGTTTCCCGGTGATTCGAGCGTCTGCAAAACGCCAATCTTCGCATACACGATTTTTACGTTCACGTTGTATTTTTTTTCAAAACCGCCTATGATCTTCTGGAGTGTCGCGTTTGGATTCCTACCGTACTTCATGAATGATGAGTAGGTAAGAACGGTGATGGTTTGTTTCGTTCCTTGATTCCGGTATTCGTAGGCATAGTAGATGGAAAAACCAGCCACCACAACAACCACAACTGCAACCAACGACCACAGCTTCTTCCTTGGAGACGAATCGCCATACCTCTCTTTTGCGCTCTCTCTTGCAGGTTTCATTCATATCCTCCTGCTAAGAGGGCAGAAGTGTTCGCTTCCCTTCGCCGGCATTACCCGGATCAGGTTCAAGGGTCGGTGACTATACAAGTCACCCTCTCAGCCACTTATGCTCCCCTAGCCAGTGGAAATTATTAGCTATATAATAAACGTTTTGAGCGATCAATCACCCTTAATAATGTAACACCAGATCACTGTGGAATCAAAAGTCAGACGTTGTAAACATAGATGAAGCCGTTGTGGTACAGAAGGGAATAAAACGAGGGGACCTCCTCATCATTAAGAGGGGATATCACTATTGAAACGTTATATTTCTCAATGATGGATAACGTCTTGGAGAGATTACCGTACGGATGATATACAAGCGTTCCGGCTGCATAACTTTCTATCAATTCGAGCTTTTGAGTCAGCATATCCGGTGCCTGATTTATCAACACTGGATTACCATCATAGCCCATGACAAGGAAACCAACACTGGCATTTGCAGCCACAACTCTGTTCTGCTGAACGTTTTCTGAAATCCATTGCACAGTTTCCATATAGCTTGGTGATTGATTGCCACCATACCCCAGAAAGTAGCTGTGTGCACTGTAATTGAATGCTATTCCCCAGGTAGAATACAGGACAATCAGAGTAACGAGAAGAACCGGCAATTTCTTCTTCGAAAATGATCGGGAGAGGATCGTTTTCTTCAGGTTTGATGTTTTAAACCCTTGAGCGATGCGACGAAGAAAATAGGAGGCGGGGAATATGTACAGAAACAGCAGAAAATAGGAGATCCTAACGAACAGTGTTGGTGATGGTAGAGTTAGGATACACAGTGGAATGCTCAGTATCAGAAACGCAATAACGGGTTCACTTAGGAGTTTTCGTTCTTTTCCGTAATAATAGAAAGTCACCAAAACCATCATGACGGGGAATACCAGGGAAAGATACCACATACTGGAAGGGATTGCGAGGGGCTGTGACAGGTTTGCGGCATCCGCAGTTAGAATGTTGATTCGAAAGTGCAGATATGCATCTGTGAGAAGGTTACCAGATGCATTATCCAGGTAGGTTATTTTGGGCACATAAAGAAGAACCATGGTGGTCGCCAGTGCAGCGAGAGAAATACACACACCAGAGATAATGCCTCTATGCGATTTTTTCTCATCGTAGGGGCGCCGTAAAACGAGAAGGGGCAGGTATAAAACAAGCACTGCAAAGAGATAAAAGGATGTCAGGTCATGCGTGAAAGCAAGGATAGCGGAAAGAAATCCGATTACCAGCAGCCGTTTCACCGTCCTTTTTTCTCTGGAGAGTATTGTAAATTCCCAGAGTATGAGAGCCAGAATCAAAAAGGAGGTGACCTGTGGCAGCGCTCCAAAGGAAATGAGGTAAAGCATGGGAGGGTAGGTCATGTAAACAAGAGAAGCAACAATACCTCCCCTTGCATCGAAAATTCTCTTCAACATGAAAAATACGGGGACTATCCCGAGGCTCTGAAGCAATGTCAGAAGGAAGGAAATGACGTAAAACGGTTGCCACCCGGCGAGGGAAAAAGCTGACATAAGAACAGCAAGGAAGTATGGAATTATGGGGGGATATACCCATAGGCTACCGGGGTAGTGGAGAGTGTTCACATGAGGAAGCAAGAAATTGTTCTCAATGATCTCACGGGAAAATGTTATCCACTGTGCTGAATCTCCGGTTCCAACGAAGGATGGATATGATGAGAGGATTGCCATTCTTACAAGGAAGCTCACTGAAAATGTTATGAGCAGTGCCTTGCCCTCCCAACCCATTGAACGCGTTCTTCGGCTTTTCTCATATACGCTGGAAGGCGGTATGATAGGATTCATTTCAACTCATCCCCCTTTTCCCTGAGCTATTTGTATGGATACATGAGGGATAATTGTGTGGTAAAGCCACCTCATTTATATGGATCAGAAGTGCTAATGGTTGAAGAGAGTTATTCAGGTAGACCCTTATGGTGAGCTTGCTAAAGAATTCATTCACATGGATGAAAATGGTACCGTTCACAGGGGTGGCCGTGTAAATGGTTTCGCCTGTAGACTTATCAGTTATGCTTATGTGGAGCAAGGAAGAATTGAAAACTCCACCCTGGAGGTCTGTCAGGCTGATTTCGTAGATGCCCGGTACCGCAAAGGGAATATTGCCAGTATACGGTGCTGATTGGTTAATTCTGAAATTGGATCTTTTGGCACTTATTACCATTTTAAGAGGAACAAATTCTGAACCCGATATGATGGTGTTTTTGGTAATAACTGTTATGCCAGAGAGCTCTCTGGATATATGGTAGTTCCCGGTGCCAAGAAAATAATTGGCAGAATTGACCATGGTTTCATTCACTTTATGATAGGGGGCCGAATAGCTGCTGTAGTAACTTGAGTAAGGATCAACGATGATGTAATCCGGCTCAAAACCTGGCTGCATAAAGTCTGGTAGCTGCCACGAGTACCTATATGTAAACTGGGGCATGTTGTTCTGAATCAAAACAGAGCTCCCCACAGGTATGGAGTTCACGATCTGCCACAGATATGCATCATAGCTGGTGAATTCAGTATCCCTTACGGCATTGTACTGATAGGGATTTCCGGAGATATATTTGCCGTACGATGAGTGATAGATATTACCAGTATAGAGGTTTCCTATTGGCGTAAAGAACGAGAACAGAATGATATTCAGGACGATAAGCGTTGTGGCAAATGAGTTGCGTATCTTTTTTTTTGAGCGGGAATTCCTCATTAAGCTTATGACTCTGCCGAGCCCCTTCACAGCGGAAACAAACAGTATTGGGCTTATCAGCGCCGGATACTGGAAGAACATTGTGGAGATATAAGGTTGGTATGAATTAACAAAGACCAGAGCGAAGAATGGTATGCCGACAAGCACGAAATCGGCACCAGCAAGAGGAAGGAACAGGAAGGGAAGAAGCATGGCGATCAGGTAGTGAAATTTTTCAAGGAGGGTAACGTTGTAGAGTAGGCTGAAGCTTGAACCTTTCATAAAGAGGTACTGCGTATCATAGGAGGTTCCGAAGATCAGGGAAACGAGGACCAAAACTGCGAGAGAGACTGTTATCATCACAGCGCCATAGTATCTTCTGCTGGTGGAGAGCCCCTCTTTTTTTAGGAAGATGTAACCGGTCAGGAAGATGAATATCAGAGGTGCGAGATAATCTGTGATGATGCCCATTATGCCGAAGAATATTGACGTCCCTGTCTTCCCCCGGAGAAACTCACTGTATGATAGAAGAAAGAAGGTGGGAAATATAGACATGAAATGAAAATCGAACCAGTAGACACCACCAAGGGGGTAATAGAGTAGGTAAGAGGAGGCTATTGCGAGAGAAACCCATCCATTCGTAACATATCGTCTGGCAATACCGTAAGCGGGAAAGATACCCAGCGATAACCATGATGCCTGCAAAACAAGGAGCAAGGGTTGATAGGGAAAGAGATAATAGATGTACGCCAGGGGAATGGCAATGAGCTTGTTCCACGGGATGGCCACAGGATCTGACTGTAACCACCAGACAGCATTATGCCCCAATCCATAAAGAAATGATGAAGCCAACCCCAGATCGAAGACATCTGCATGAAAAGAGAAGTATCGCATCAGTGAGACGTACGCCCAGATCGTCGAGAAAGAAAGGTAGATTATGACAAGATAGGGAAACTGATAGCTTTTTTTGCGGATTGGAACAGACCCTCTGAGCACGGGATGTTAACAAAACCATACAACTTAAATCTTTCATCGGTGAAGAAACTATTAGAACCAGGGTATGATGGTGTGCCATGTCGGAGAAAATTTCCAGAAGACTCAATCACGCCCTTCTGCGCATCATCGGAATGGATGCGGAGAGGAGAAAAAACGAGGCCCTGCCTCTGGTCACCTGTGATGATGAAGGTTTCCCCCATGCAGCTCTTTTGTCTCCATATCAGGTCGTAGCCAGTGATGAATCAACGGTCGCCACCAGTGTTCTCAAGGGCACGAGAACACACAGAAACCTCAGCCTGAGAAAGAGAGCGACTCTTATAATTCCCACGCCTCCATCTGTTTATTATATCAAGCTTAACCTGAGGAGCTCTTCGAAGATTGATATACTTGATGGGCACGATAGAACCATCTTTCTCTGGGAGATACGTGAAATCCTTATGGATCACTCTCCCGATGCTCATATTCTCTCCGGAATAGTCTTCGATGATTCTGCCGTGCGGGAATCATACAGCCTCGAGTTTTCCGCTGTGAGTTCGTTTCTGGGATCACTGTAGATCATTATCTCCCCACTGTTTCAACAGATCTGATCTTAAACCTAGCAGGGACAGTATCCTCCCAACGGTCAGATCCACAAGCTCATCCATTGTTTTTTTTCCGAAGTACAGGGGAGGTAGGGGGGGCATTACTATCCCGCCAGCCAGTGTCACGCTCTCCATGTTTCTTATGTGAATGAGGTTAAGTGGTGTCTCCCTCGTGAGAAGGATGAGTCTCCTTCGCTCCTTTAGCGTTACGGATGCAGCCCGAACGATAACATTATCCTCATAACCGTTTGCAATGGATGAAAGTGTTCTCATCGAGCACGGAGCTATGACCATTCCCGATGTGATGAATGAACCACTGCTGATTGGAGAATAAAAATCGCTCTCGTCATAAAACCGATGGGATAACTTTTTTAAATCATCCACAGATAGTGAGAGTTCGTTCTTAAGAATATGCTCCGCCTGTTCTGAAATCACGAGATGTATCTCAACCTTTTCCATCTGCTGAAGTGCGCGGAGCAATCTGTATCCATAGATAGCACCGGTAGCTCCTGTTATGGCAACGACAATTCTTTCTACCATCTCTAATCGTATGCGGAAAGATTATAATAAGATTGATCAGTTAATCTGAGAGCCATACAGTTTTTATATTCTCCTGCATCCATAAAAGAGATATCCGCGGTCAAAAATTATTAGTGGGTTCAGGTTTTTCTGGCCATTTTACCAGTACCTCCGATCCAGTAAACCGAATATACACTCACACTATCAAATCCCCCTTCAGTCAAATGAGGATGGTTAAGCAGAAAGATATAGGAGTAGCGATATCCTTATTATTATTCTGCCGATCTGCTTAAATGTGAGGGACCATCGGAGGAAACGGAGAGATGAGTAACGTTGATCCTGGCAGGGGTTCAAAATTCAGGATCGTTAAATTATGGTATTTCGTTTATGGCATAATACTCCTTAATTTCTCCTGGTTTATGTGGCTGATAGGCGGTTATCTCGATATAGGTGTTGTGGTCGTTATCTGGGCACTGATAGTTATAGCATTCTTTTTGATTATCTACTCCATCCACGATACTGGAAGCATCAGATTTTTTAGGGCAGTACCCTTCATCTCATTTCTACTGTCACTTTATGTCGTTATGAGTTTGCTGTCGAGAACCATATCCACATACGGTACTGATGAGATAGCCCTCAGCAGTTATGCTGCTTATTTAACTCTGCATGGATTCAACCCATATCTGGACAGCAACATGGCAAACGTTTTTGTCTACACAGGTTTGCCTCAAAACCTGATAACGCCTCTCGCAACCGGAGGGGCGGTTCATTATTTCATATATCCTGCCCTGTCAATCATATTGTTCATACCCTCGATTCTTCTCCATTTCCCACCATATGTGATCCCTCTGGCCTTCAACATTCTACTGTTCCTGGTGATATATTTTTACTTCAAGGGGAGGGAGATGGAAAACACAACTCCTCTTCTTGTGGTCGCCGGAGCCCTCGATGTTCAATACTCTATATCATCCATAACGGGTGTTCCTGATGTTATGTGGGTTTTCTTTCTTGTCCTCTCCATTGTCTATGTTAACCGAGAGAGTCTTTCTGGATTATTCTTCGGGTTATCACTTGCAGTCAAGCAGATGCCTGCTCTCATCCTTCCCTTCTATATCTACTATCTGTACCGAGAGGAAGGTTACTCATTGAAGAGGATACTTAAATTTCTTGGTTTTCTCAGCCTTTCCTTTATGATCCCAAATATTCCATTCATCATCGCCGGGCCTGGACTGTGGTTCTCCCACATGCTTCTAGCTGTAAACCAGCCCATTCTGGGCGCCGGATTTGGCCTCTCGATCTTGTCGTTCACGGGATTAGTGTGGTTGCCCACTCCTGTCTATACGGTGTTGTTCATATCTGCATTTTTCATTTTCATATATATTTACATTGTAAAATTTCAGAAACTCAGGTATGGTTTTTTTATCTTCCCTGTTATAATATTCATGTTCAATTACCGAACTCTCTTTAACTATATCATATATTGGCCGTTCTTTATTCTCATCCTGATTCCCAAAATTATGAGTGGAAGGCCCACCCACTCCACCAAGGTCCGAGAAAATAGGAGGATCTCCTACAGGACGTATATGAACGCCCTCCGAGAAATTTACAGAAGAAGGAAGACATTCATCAATTTCTTCGTTCTTTCAATTTTGATCTCGGGAGCTTCTGCATCTGCTGGATATGTTTATGTCAACCATTCCAACGAGAACTCCCCTTTTGTGCTTGAAAATGTTACTGGATTTGGCGATCCCTACAGCATTCCCAATGCAATAACGTCACTAAACCTGGAGGTCAATTACACTCCACCTTACGGAGGGCCGGTTAACCTTATGGTTCATTACCGGATATTCATAAATGGCAGAATAAACAGCATAAACGCACTCTTATGGTCCTCAGGCGAGTACCTCAGTCCCGGTGTTAATAATGTAACCATATATCCAAACACATACGCAGATTTTTTGCCCTATAAAACATCATTCGTTGTAGAGGCGTACTATGGTGATTTTGTATCGTTTGTCCGTATGCAGGCGATTTCTCCTGCCATAAGAGTGATGTTTGCTAATCCTGAAATGGCATATCCCACGAACAGCATCGTACATCCCTATCCCGGTTGGAGTTTGCAGTTTTTCCACTCTCCGGCCAGTTATAATTTATCCTATTCGCAGGGTGGACTTAACCTGCTATTGCCAAAGACGCAGGGAACTCCGGTGCAGAAGGTTAGTCTAAGTGCACCATTTAATTTCAGCTATCTTTCAAGGAGTAATCTCTCTCTAAGTTACAGCATTAAAGATAATATTAACTCCCCCCTTAATGTAAGTGGAGGTTCTCTTAAAAGTTTTAAAGGCATCATGCTAAGTTTTGATGGCGGTAACGAAAAACTCTATATCACAAGGGAAAAGATTATCGGCAACAGGATGATCTTCCTGAACAGAGCTGCAATTATTCTGATTCAGGCTAGAAGCACCATTAACTTCTCTCTGGTCAGAGAGATAGGGAAAGAGTATCACTGGGGCATGTCTGATGCTCTTTTCTCCTATCTCGTTGTTTATAATAGCTCTGCCGATTACCTGTCTGTTATGTTCGGTAACGTAACACTTTCGACAGACATGGGTATTCAAAGTGTTTTCGGCGGCCAACTCCTACACGCCTTTGAAGCTGTTATTCATGATGGTCAATCCAGTGCAGAGTTTCTGCGCTTCAAGCTGAATTTATTCTTGCCTGGGATGAGTCGATGGTAGAGCTTTCTGTAGAAATTCCAACCTACAACGAGGCCAACAACATTGGTAGGCTCATCGAGAACCT
>WAQW01000009.1 GCA_015520045.1 Thermoplasmata archaeon
ACCTAGAACCCAGAACATCGGACTTATACTGCATTTTCAATGGAAAGATGAGCCATCGAACGATAGACAAGCATGTCAAAGAACTCGTGGCTCAGGGATACCTGAGAAGATTTGTTAACAATTACTCCGCCGAGATCAGCTTTCTGCTTTTGCCTGATCAAATATACATAGATATGATGAAGAAAGATCCAGATCTTAAATGGACGATCGTACGAAGCTCCCCTATGTTTGTCTCAAATTGCAAGATTCTTTACGAAAATTGGCAAGAAATCCTAACACTTGAATGCCCCAACTGCCATAAAGAGATGGTCACACCTTTATATGAAGCGATTCCACAGGACGAGAAACACGAAGATGGACTATTATTAGGCAGGATCACTTGGAAATGCAACTCGTGCAATTTTAGCCATATTTCACCAATTAGAACTCTCTAGACATTCACCTTCCGAAGTATCTAAAACGATACAATACCCAGCATTCCATTACTAGATCATGCAGGAAAGTCAGCATAGTAGGAGAGTCTCTATCCTGGAACTCAAAAGGAATTTTGTAGAAAAATTTCCTCTACATCAGTTATCAAAGATACTCTCTTCAGAGCCGGACAGCCTTACAGTGGAAGAACTCCTGGCTAAGGCCCAGACTTGGCTGGCTTTCTTCCGCAGGAGAGATGAAAATGAGTAAAAGGCAAAAGTTTGTTGTAACCGGAAACGGAGATGATTACACGGGCACTGTAAAGCCTGAAATAATTCGCTATGAGATTGCGAAGCCAAGGAAGAAAGGAACTCTTGAGAGACTTCAGGAAACTGTTATCGAGAATACGGTTAACCGTTACGAGCTTGAGGATCGCAAGCTGATAGCAGCCATAAGGGAACTCATGGAGCAAAATCCAGACATAAGCTATGTGGAATATGAGTCTAATCCTGTATTGAGAATCGATCTTGTGTTAACGAGACGTGGCCTAATCTTCAAACGAGAAGAGGCATCAATCTCTACTACACTGACACCAAACAGGAGATTCAGGGCTCAGAGGTGAGTTATGGAATTTGGAAAGGAGATAGGCATTGTCTGCGTGATCTGGGAGATATTTCTGATGTTATCAGCTATCTTCATGCCATCTGTCTGGCATGCTTTCCTCTGGCTTTCTGTATCGGGGAACATCTTTTTCGAGCTTGTGGGAGTGATAGGTGTAGCAATGGCCCTCATAGGATTCCTGATAATCCTATACTACGTAATTTCCTACATTTTCCTTGTATTGGCGATCCTTTTCATTTTCGGGCTACCGGCATTTGCGCTCTATCAACTCCTCGGGCTGGAATATTCCATTATACTTGCTATAGTAATAGCAGTGGTTATCATTCTATATCATGTAGAGACCACCACTGTGAGAGTAGAGCACCGCACAGTTACAGTGGGATTGAACAGGCGATACGTAATTAAACGGTAGAAAAAATGGATAAATATTTGAAAAGTCTAAATAAAATTATGCGAGAAATGAGCTTTTCTGAACTTATCAACGCACGGAAGGTATTATCCAGACCCCTATTCGATTTGCCAATAAAGAACGAGGAGAGGCTATTCTATCATCCGGAAAAAAGGCTCAAGAGATTCGCCGGACACACTGCTATTGCCTATGCGATTATACCTGATAATGAAAGAGGCAAGTTCAGGAGAGAAGAATGCTCCCCAAAGGCAATATCACTCAGAGATTATGTGCTTCATAAGGGAAATAGGAACGTTTCCATTACTGGAGTATCTGGCCAGGGCAAGAGCTACCTGACCACGCACCTCATATCAATCTTTAACGATAAAGAGACAATCATATTCTCGTTCAAACCAAACGACCATGAATTGCATCTCGGAATTCCTGTTATCGATGCAGAGGAGTGCTTGCCAAATCCCTTCAGGGATGTGAATGCTTTTTCAGAGGCATATATGACAGCCTTCTTTGGTGAGAGGATCTCATCAGGCATACAACTGCAGCAGACCCCTGGATTTCTGCAGGAGATCGCTTCTGAAAGCAACACCTGGAAAGACTTCATGAGAAATCTCTCTAAGAGGAAGAAGACAGCATCAAAGAATCAGGTTGAAACTCTGAACGCCATAGAGCAGAATGTGAAGAGCCTTATTATTGATAATATGGGGAGTGTGGTCCTCGGCAATGAAAGCATCGTTTTTGATTTCTCATCCCTCCCGACAAAACAGGCGCAGAACTTCTACGCTGAACTCATGCTCAGGCAGATATACAGGGAAATGGAAGATCGGAAAAGGAATGATGTCCTCATACTCATAGACGAGGCACACAGGCTCACAAAATCATATCACACAATCCTTGATGTCATGTCCAGAGAGATAAGGGATAAGGGAATGCTATGGATAATCACTCAAAATCTTATCGATATACTGCCTGAAATGAGGGCAAACTTCGGAACAAAATTCACCTTCAGACTCGGCGATGCCGATCTTAAACTTCTGTCATACAACCCCCTGATTAGATATGCTGTGGAGGTACTACAGCCAAGGCAGTTCATAGACATAGAATTCCCGGAGGGTTCATCATTCTCACCTGTTTTCACATACATCTCAAATGGTCTTGAATATAAGGATACAAGGAAGATTGCAAGGGTAATATCGGATAAAAAGAGGGAAGAGGGAGCGGGAGGGAGAGGGGAGATCATAGACTATAAGAGGGAGGTTCTGAAAATCCTCAATGAGAGAATGTCCTATGCAACTGAGATGGGAAAGATGATCGCAGAGAAATATGGTATCTCAAAGGATCAGGCAAAGCTCAAGTTGAAATCAGTTCTTGAGGAACTCAAGAACAACAACGAAATTGGCAGGGTAAAATATATCAGAGATGGAAAACCAATAGTTATGTACTATTCCACGAGCCAAAATCTCTCTAATCTCCATACCGGAATGCAGAGTCAGGTAGTTAGCATCCTGAACAACCTTGGTGTTACCATTAACAGGATCTCAACAACCGGAGAAAGAAATGCTTTTGATATTGAGACAGACTTCTTCATGGTAGAGATCGAGACTGGCCTGAAACACAGTATAGAAGACCTTAAGGAGAGGATAGAGAACACGAATCTTAAGGTAATCATAATTGTACCTAACAACGATCTAATTGACAGATATCAGGGACTTGGAGAACGAGTATTAGTAATGACAATGGATTCGTTCAGGGAAATGTTAAACTATGCAGATTATGCTAAAG
>WAQW01000010.1 GCA_015520045.1 Thermoplasmata archaeon
ATGGGAAACAGATATCACATACATTCCCACTGAAAGAGGAATGACCTATCTGATGTGCATCAAAGATTGCTTCACGAAAGAGTGGCAGGGATATCATTATTCAAAGTCATGTATGGCAGGGGATTCCACAATATAAGTGGAGGTTGCCATCCTGAAGGCATTCAACGGTTCAGTACCAAAAGGTCTGGTACTGAGGACAGATAATGGACCGCAATATGTATCACATGAGTTCAGGAATGCAATGAAATTACCGGGAATAAAACTTGAATACATACAGAAACACACTCCTGAGAACAATGCTGATATCGAAATTCCATAATTCAATAAAAACAGATTACATCTTTCCAGATGAGATCAGAGATTTCCATGAAGCATCCGTAGCAATAGAGAATGCATTCAAGGACTACAATGAATTCAGTTCCCATGCATGATTCTGAATTCAGGAAAAGATTCGGAGTGGAAGAAATGGAGGTGACACTAGATGAAAGATGACCAAAAGTGTTCCAAATTCTGCTGGGGCAGATCAGGAAATCCTCAATCATCTATCTGGTTGTAGGAGGACTTAAGTTACCCCAGAATGTTAAAGAGATCCAGAAAAATATGGATCCGAATTTGCAAGTTCGACTATCATATCTTTCATACTTCCTGTTACAGGATCTTTTCTATCTACTTTTATGGGCCTGTTATATTTATATTCATCCTCGAACTCAAACTTTGAATTAAGCGTTAGTTTCTTTTGTCTTGTAAAAATGGCTTTACGGTATAATAATGCCATCTGGAGTTTTTTCTTATCTATGAAGAAATAAGTTGGTTTGAGTACAGTATTAATTCCATATGATTCTGCGAAAACCTCCGTTCGAGATTTCAACTCTGCTTTTTCTGATTCTGCCCATTTCTCTATAAGTTCTCTTATATCTATTATGCTATGATAAAAAGAATCACCCTTTTTACCTGGTTTCCAATTATATGGGTATTTGATGATCAAAGGAATCTCCACCAGATGATCATACAAAAAGATTCCGTGACCATAGTATCCTTGTTCCCAAAGAGATTGACCGTGATCCGATAGAACTATGATGAGGGAATTTTCATATATTCCCTTATCCTTTAGAAAATGAAGTACCCTACCGATCAACTGGTCAATGATATGGCCTTGCTTCCCGTACCTCTTTATAATTCTAAGTTTTTGGTAAGCTGTGAATTTAAGTGGTGAGTAGTAGTCAGTTAAATGATCTTTTCTAAGTAATCCGGCAATTTCATTTCTAATATAAGGTTCGTGCATTTCCATAAGGTTAATAAATAAGAAAAATGGAGAGTTCAACGTATTATTAGTTAAAACATCAATTAATTCCTTACCCCCTTTGTTGTTAACAACAACATCGCAAGTTCGCGCTATCTTTCCATAATTTATAGTATAACTCAATATCGACTGAAAAGATTTTTGAAGGAAATCCCAACCATTATTTATCTTCCCACGAACCCATTTCTCAACTATTGAATTAAGAGAGAAGTCAGGAGGTTGATCTAATATCGGTGCATCAATAAACACATCGAATCCCTTACTAAATCCCGAATAGCTAGAAATAAACGGGTTTGCAGATAGCCCATAGGTATGATAGCCTTCCTTTTTAAGAAACTCAGTGAACGGATCTAGCAATCTTTCCCTAGTATCTTCTACGAAATCGATGGGGGTCGTTAAGTCTTTTTTCGAATGAAATCTGTGCTCAGACACATAACGTCCCAAAAAGAGAGATGCGTGAGCTGGAAGAGTCCAAGAACTAGTGCTGTAACTATTATCATAAACTACTGAGTCTCTTATCAGTTTCATGATATTTTCCTGTTTCAAACTACGACTATAAGGAAAGATATGATCTTTACGTAAAGTGTCTAAGACCAGTAAAATAATATTCGGTTGCATTTACTTCCTATCCTCACCAATTACTTGCCTTACATCAATCTAACCCTTTTAAATCTTATTTCACCCACTTGTGCGCTATTCAATTAAATATGCATGTGTCATTGCCCTCATGATGTTGTAGAACTGCACCTTAAGTACTATCCCCTGTGCAAAATAATCGGGCATGATAGCCTTGATCACCTCACCCATCGCCCTCTTCGAGTTAGAGAAATATATCTCCACGTTCCACCTTTTTCTATATTACACTGATTCCTCCTATGCCTTTACTCTCCCGTCATGGGGGTCTATCTGACCACCTTTGCCTTTTTAGGTTATTTCCCTTACTGTGTGGAGACATTCTTCCTTGGAGCTACTATGGTTTTTGATCCAAAGGTGTTGAATATTGCCTTTGAATAATAGCCCTTGCCCCCGAATATCCCAAGTATTCTGTCTTTTACAGATTACAGTTTCTTCCATTTCTTCCGCTTCCTGTGCAATTTTGAACTGGAATAATTGCCCCTTATGGTGATCTTGAAGCAAGTGGAATCGACAGGACATTTAACCGATTTACGGATATCTGATAGAGTAATGGATGGCACGATCTTCCTGATCCTCCGAAATGTGCTTGTGTAGTATAGATGCGGGATCACTGGTCTGCTTCCTGTATATATTGAGCAGTTATAAGGGAGATTATATGGGTGAGCCCAGAGGGGGTTTTGTGAACCTCCTTCTAACTCCTTTAGGGATGGTGATCTGAAATGTCTGGGAAATACACCATTGAACAGAAGGTTGCAATGGTCATTGAAGGTGGAAGCAAAGCCCTTGGTGAATCTTCAAGGGGAAATGAATACCAGAGGGAGATAGACGATCTGAAGAGGCTGGTAGGTGATCAGGCTGAAATGTTTCTAGCATCTCTGGACAAATCGTGAAATTAAATATGATCCTCTTTGTTCCAGTTCTGTGATGGTGTGCGTCATTGGTAAAGTAAATACAATCCCGCAACATACCTCGAAGTGATATATGGACCACAAGAATTTCACAAAGATACTTTGGCTTGCTCATCGTGATCCACTACACCCATCTGCGGGAGGTGCTGAGAGAACCATTCTGGAAGTTTGCTCCCGTCTCACATCATACGGTATGAAGGTGACACTCCTTACTGGGGGATGGGATAATGCCAAAAAAGTAGAAACCCTGAAGGGAATAAAAATAATGAGGTTTGGACGATCTGTCCCCCCTCATTTTGTACTCCCGATCCATCTGCTTTTAAATCACTACGATGTGGTTGTCAGCGATCTCGGTCATGCGATTCCGTGGATCGCCCCGGTTCTTATGCGCAAGAAAACAGTGGTTTTCTTCAGGCATCTCCACGCCCGCTCCCTCCCCGGGCAGGTGAACATCTTTCTGGCCAAACTTATCACGGCCATCGAGAAAACTTATCCTATCATTTATCGTGATAACACCTTCGTTACGGAGTCAACATCTTCTATCGAGGATCTGAAAAGAATGGGGATAGAACATGAAAAAATTATCAAAATTCCACCAGGTATAGATCCTTCCCTTTTCTACCCCAGAAAAAAATACCCAGTTCCAACCATAGTATATTTTGGGGGTATGAGACGTTACAAGAGGCCTGAACATGCCATCCTGATGTTTAAACGCCTCCAACCTATGGTGAAAGGAATACGCATGAAGATGATCGGAGAAGGTCCAGTGAAACCCAATCTTATTGATCTGGCTAGAGAATTAGGCATCAACGATGTAATTGAGTTCACGGGCAGGTTATCCAATAAAGATCTTGCTGAGATCGTTGCCTCTTCGTGGCTCAATGTTCACACATCTGTAACGGAGGGATGGGGTTTATCAGTTATTGAAGCTTCATCAGCAGGAACCCCTACAGTAGCCTATAACGTTCCAGGGATTTCTGAGGTTGTCGAGCAGGGCATAAATGGCATCCGCGTTTCCGATGGCGATATCTCTGCACTGGCAAACGCTGCCTTAAAAATAATATCTTCCCCCGAGAAATGGTGGACCTCCTCTTGCAGAGTTGCAGAGAAATATTCCTGGGATCGTACAGCACAGAAATGGTATCAGCTGATTGAAAATTATTAGCAATGCTGTCAGGTTCTTGGTAGCAAAATGCATTGTTCCTCACAATCTTTCTGTAATTCTTTAACAGAATACCATAAAAGAGCTGTAGAGGTTAACAGCAATCTACATCTGCAACTTTTGATATATAATGATACTATAACTGCATTTGTTCCATTTCTGTTTTAACAGAAAGGTGATGCAATGCATCTAGGTATTGAAGAGGCGTACAGGATTAAAGAGATCGATGGATTCCTTCGAAATTTTGAAGTTGAGATAGTCAGTGTAATACCTGGAGAAGCCATAATAAACGTGCCTCTGAAGAAGAATGTGATCCGGGTAGGGGATCTAATGAACGGAGGTGCCATCATGGCTTTTTCTGATTTTGTTGGAGCACTTAGTGTTCTGTCCATGAATGGTGTTATGAACAGTTTCACGGTCTCTCTTGATGGTAATTTTTTAGAACCCATTCATAATGGCCCTGCCAGGTTTGTGGCAAAAAATGAGAGAACAGGCAGCAATCTTGCGTTTGTATCAATAAAAGTTTTTGATTCTGAAAACCGATTGTGTGCAAAGGTTAATGGCATATGGAGGCTAGTGAGGTAATGTTAGATGTGTGAATTGTGCAAAAACATTGAGTGGCCTCCTCTCCAGGGAAAGAGCGTTGTTCTGGCCACAACAGGAAGCATTTCGATCTACAGAATTCCTGATCTGGTCAGAGAACTGGTCAGGAACGGTGCCAACGTTCATGTTGGAATGAGCTCATCTTCAATGGAGCTGGTGAGCGCTGAGGTTATGAAATGGGCGTCGGGAAACGATCCCATAACGAAGATAACTGGAAGAATTGAACACATATCTCTCTTTGAGAGAGATGAGGGTAACACAGTTCTTGTTATTGCGCCTGCCTCCTACAACACGGTGGGAAAAATGGCCTCCGGTATTGCAGATAACATCCCCTCACTGTTTTTCTCATACGCCTATGGCAAAAAAATTCCCGTTATTATTGCACCGGCCATGCACAGGAACATGTTTGAAAATCCCATATTTCAAGAAAACCTGAAGAAGCTTCTTTCTCTGGGTGTGGATGTTGTTCATCCACTGTTAGAGGCGGACAAGGCCAAAATATCCGAAAATGAGAAAATCATGGATCATATTTACAGGGCTTTCTTTGGTAATCTGCTTTCCGGTAAAAGGATGCTCATTGTTTCCGGTAGAAGTGAAGATCTTATTGACCCTGTTAGGGTGGTGACGAACAGATCCACGGGTACAGCCGGGTTATGGCTTGCCAGGAATGCTTACAGGCTTGGTGCCCGGAGGATAGTGTTTGTTGGCAATGCTGAATCTCCCCTCCCGGAATATGTGGAACAGCACATCGAATATGAAACGGAGAATTTCTATTCGCAGGTAGAAAATCTCTTAACGAATGAAGATTTTGATATTGTGATAGTTCCCGCTGCAATAACAGATTTTTACATCAAGGGGGGTAAACTCAGCAAAAAAATGGATTCGGATCGATCGGCGGTTATACATCTTGAACCAAGGGAAAAGCTGCTCATAAGGATCAGGAAAAGATTCAAAGGAAAGCTTGTCGCATTCAGGTTGTGGAATTCACCTGATAACATAATAAAACATTTCAGTGATTCTTCACCCGATATGATCGTGTTCAACAGGATTGGTGAAAAGGAAAATCCCTTCGGGGATGGCCCAACCTCGTACACCATTTTTTCCAGAGAAGGCGAGACTGAAATTTCCGGAATAAATAAGGAGGAGGCCACCTTCCGGCTCATGATCCACATCTCCCAGGTATTATGATTCCAGCGTGAGGCATATCATGAAAAAAATGAAGGTTATAGGTGTTGAAGCTCCCCTTCTCAAGCTCGATAAAGCTCTCTCTTACCTTCAGAAAGCTCTCAGTGGCCTGAGAGATAAAGACCCGAAGATCATACTCTTTCCTGAAAAATGGATAACCGATATTCTCGTGGAAGGATCAGAGAGATTCAGATATTTGGTACAGAACTTTGAGAAAATGAGCGGTGATTATTCCCTGAGTTTCATTCCAGGCAGCTTAAGCATACAGAGGTCCGGTGGTCTTTTCAATACTTCTCCCGTTGTTTATGATGGTGAGATAATAGGCTGGCAGGACAAGATCATGCCCTTCCAGCAGGAGAAGAAATATTACTCTCCCGGATCGAGCATCAGGACTTTTGATCTTAATGGAATTAGAATAGGGATCCAGATATGCTATGATCTCGATTTCCCTTTCATATCAAAGATCCAGGCATCTCAGGAGGTGGATGTTATACTTAACCCATCAATGATCACGAAAAATTTTCACAGCATGTGGTACATATATATAAAATCAAGATCACTGGAAAACCGTATCCCCGTTTTATCTGTTAACACATCATCGGATCCCTATCTGGGGGGTTCCGCCGTAACTTCTCTGAGATCCACGGAAGGGGGAATAATAATCAGACTTTCAAAGGCGAGGGAAAACGTGGTAGAATCTGATATTGATCTTTCTTTTGTGAGAAAATATTCGCGTGAAAGGATCAAAGAGGATAAAGGAATATATTCTTTCATGGCAGCAGGGAAAAATGATTATTACCCACAGGGAGATGCCTGATCATACTGTTCAGAAACATTTCGGATTCCCAAATAGTTAAGTATACCTTATTAATCACCCTCTGTGACACATAATTCCTCAAAGGAATCGAACGATCCCTACGAAAACTTTAAAGGTAAACTGAAAGGTCTTCTCCATATGTGGATACTTCTTCATATCAGGCATCTCAGAGAGTATGATCTCACTCCATTGCAGTTTTTCGTCCTGAGATACATTTACTACACAAAAAACATAGATCTGAGCCTGCTTTCCACGTTTCTCGGCGTAAGCAAATCCACAGTAACAGGAATTACAGATACCCTGGAAAACAGAAGCCTCTTGCGGAGAATTCACAACAAGAACGATCGGAGGATAATAAATCTGGAGCTTACCCCGAAAACCATTGATATCTTCACGGGCATTGAGAAGAAAACCTCTTTCGTTATAGATGAAATTCTGAAATCCTTTCCGGAAGAATTTCTTGGATCGCTTGGCACGGAACTGGAAAACATTACGGATAAACTTTCAGCCGCCCTTTCTGAAAAGAGTAGGGGAGGTGAATAACAATGCAGGAAGAGGGCAAAATAGATCCGGCTGAGTTCGTTTCAAATGCAGACTTTGATAGAAAATATGCCTACAAGGTCATGTCGATACTCGCGGGCCTTGTCATGACGGTGATGTATGTTGAGGGCATGCTCACCCCATCACTCCCATCAATAGCTAGAGATTTCAACGTCAACACTGCCCAGGCGAGCCTCATACTCAGCCTTTATCTTGTTGGCGGTGTTGCAATAACACCAATCGTGGGAAAACTGGGCGATCTCTTCGGAAAAAAGAAGATGCTCATAGTTACCCTTTCAATGTATGCTGTAGCTGTATCCGTTACCGGTTTTTCCCCAAACTTCAATTTTATGATCATATCCCGTGGGATTCAGGGAGTGGGAATGTCGGTGATGCCCCTTGGATTCGCTCTCGTCAGAGAAGAATTTCCGAAGGATCTGGTTCCGAAGGCACAGGCTATAATAAGCGCCATGTTCGGGGCAGGCTTTGCGGTAAGCCTGCCCCTGGGGGCGTTCGTATCCAACAACTACGGATGGAGGTGGACATACCACTCCGCCATACCTGTTGTCGTTTTTCTTGTCATAATTTCATATCTGATCATAAAGGAATCACGTTTCAGGAGACCCAATGTCAAGGTTGACTACGTTGGGGCCTCTCTTCTCGCCTCCGTTCTTGGCATCTTTGTTTTCGCAATTTCTGAAGGACACAGCTGGGGCTGGACATCCACGGGGATAATTTCACTCCTCTTTTCAGGATTTGTTCTTGCGTTTCCCCTGGTATGGTACGAGCGGAGATATACCCATAAGGGCGGAGACGCAATCCTGAACTTCAGGTTGCTGGGCTTGAGAAACGTTCTTGTTGCAAACATTGTCCTGACAATAGTTGGTTCCGGTATGTTTCTGTCAATGTTTGCCCTAACGTACAGATTCGAGGAACCGACAGGGTTCGGTAAATCCATCTTTGATACGGGCCTTTCCATGGTGCCCTTTGCTGTTGGTACAATAATCTTCGGCCCGGTGGCGGGACAGCTGGTGTCCAAAACCGGAGTAAAGCCTATTGCCATAGCAGGATCTGTTCTTGCAGCAGCCGGTTTTCTCCTTCAGGCTACACTACCCGGATACACACTCATGCTCGTATATGAGTTCATCACCGGAGCGGGCATTTCCCTACTCAATGGGACTCTGATAAATTTCATCGTTCTCACGGTACATCCAAGAGATATGGGCATCGCTACTGCCATGAATGGCACATTCAGATCTCTCGGGAGTAGCATCGGTGCACCGGTTGCGGGATCGATAATGGCATCGTTCACCATTGCTATGACCATTTACCTGCCTGAAATAGGGAAAAGGATTGTTTATTTCCCCTCAAATACCGCCTTTTCTCTGACGTTCATTGTTGCAGGCATAATGTTCATTGCATCTGCATTTATGATTCCATTCGGTAGGGAGGTTCTAGGTAAGCGTCAATACACCGGGCAACAAAAACGGAAGGGTCAACCTTCCTCTGTAGGAATAAAATAACAAAATTGTGAATTTACCTATTTTCTCTCTATATTTATGTATAAATGCCCTTCCGCCGGTTTGTTGTTTTTACTGTTAACATTCTTCCTTCGTTTGGGTAGAAAAGCTCTGAGGATTATTCCAAGAAGACCAACGGCAACTGCAACATTCTCTTTCTTGTTACTATCATCCACCGGGGCACTGTTAAGAGAACAATCTATGACCGGCATTGTTATCAAATATATATCAACTTAAGAGATATAAAGACTTCTTTTATGCGTCCGTAAAGAATCATAAAAGCCTCAAAAACCCATTCTCAACGATCAGTAGAAAACACACTTAATCTCACATACATTCTCAGGAGGCTAATGTGTAGTGATCAGATCCATAATAATCACCCTTTGATCTCAAGATCCTTTGAAATCAACTGTTTTCTTGTTGCATAAATTAAGCCTCTAATCATTGTTTTGTTTGTAGCGTGTTCATTATAACTTTTCTTTGGCTTGGTGAATTCAACCTCGAACCCAGATTCTTTCAGCTTCTTCACTATCCTATCAGGACCGTAGTGATATTCTATGATCATCTTGTTAAATTTCCTGATAATGTCCACATCCTCATTGATAATGCTGTATTCACACCCCTCGCAATCCATTTTTAGATTTGCATCCCTTATACCATATTTTTCGATAAGGGATTTAAGTGAGTATATTCTTATTTCTCTGCCCTCTTCACTGACCATCAGTGAATGTGCGATGCCAGAATGTACATCTTCTGAAACGTGAATGATTGAATCCGTACCATATCCAGCATTCAAAAGAATGATTCTATCTTCGAGGTGATTTTCATGCACGTTCTTCTGCGCCAGATCATAACTATAGGGATATGGTTCCAGGGCTATGACTTTAGAGACTCCATTTAATGCAAAGTAAATGGCAGAGTCGCCAATGTTTGCTCCTACATCAATGACAACATTAGAGCTATCGATCAAATGTTTATACTCCTCTCTGTAAAAGATTGCAATGACATCCCCGTTTTTATCATTGATGCCATGGAGAACGATGGTTTTTCCGTCGTATTCTATTGTGTCATTGAGAAACACTCCATTTTTGAAGGTTTTTGATACCATAGAATTTAAAGAAAAAATATAACATTCTTCTGGTTTCATTGAGCCAACGTAACCATCTCGAGTTTTGACCAGTATGTTTCTTTTCGTATCTTTGCTTGCTCTGTACATCTGAAACATCACACTTGGCCAATTTTTATAGGCTCTCATGTATTTTTTTAGGGTTTCTATCATTCTTCGAAGACATCATTAAAGGCATATATGTTTTTTCAACCATTACTACCGTCAACAATGTACCTATAACTTTTTGCTCGTTTACAAATCCCCTTCGTACCTCGTTAGTTTTTGAACCGGAAATCGAAAAGAACGGTTCAGGTAAATATTCTTGAGGAATACTTCAAGCAAATGTCTCCTCAAGGTCTTTGTCCCTTACAATAACGATGAGCAATCGTTCTTTCTTCATCCTTCAAATAAATTTCCGATGAGTGGTTAAACACATGCATCAATTCCTCCACCACTGGCCTTCCATATTCTCCTTCTTCTATGAAAAAAGTTCTATGACAGTTATGTGATCATCTCCCGGTTATTTATTTTTTCCATATTTCTTGCCCTTCTCTGTCTTTCCTTCCGGACATCCATCAGATTTTTAATTTGATCCTCGATGGATATACTGTGGAAAGGCCTTCTTGCCCTTACGCTCATGGCAATCCTCTTTCTCTCTTTATGGGGAGAAATCTGATCTA
>WAQW01000011.1 GCA_015520045.1 Thermoplasmata archaeon
GGGTTTACCCTATCATAGAAGATGGATTTTACATTATTTTTTTCAATAAAATCATCAATCTCTTCATCATTGAAGTTTTTAGCAACAATGATCTCATAATGGGATCTATCAAGTGTTTGATTTACTGCACTTTTAATTGCTTGGAGTAGATATTTTCTTCTATTAACCGCTATGATTATGACCGAGATACGAAGCATCGCAGACCAGCAGAAGTTATATCCCATACCTACTTAAAACATTTCCGAGGATTTGCCATTGTTAATTTTTAGTTGACGGGAATGGCAAAATTTAGGTCAGGAAAATCCCGAGATTCCAATCAGGCTCCACTTAGGAGTTTTCGCGGGATCATGATCGTTTTCACAAACCCTGTGGAATCAACTAAGATTTGACAATCTCTAGGATTTCCAAAAACATCCACCGAAACCCTTTTTCATGACCTCATGATATAGGATCATGAACCTGCTTCAGACAGGACTATCCGAACTCTACAAAGAAATTGAGATCCTTGGAGACCCTCTCACCGACATATCAGATAACATTGATTTCGAAAGGATCAGACCGATCCTTTCGGATCTGTTCAGCAATGACACAGAGAATGGCAGAAGAACCAATTATGATTGATCTACTCCAGCAGAATTTGGAACGCTTATCCTCAATTTTAACTTAGCATCAGCTCAATTTCTTTACCTTCGAATCTTTCGTTGAATTCTGAATCCTTCGGGAAGTTTCTCCTGAATCCTCTTGGAGGAAGGCGATCTATAGATGAATGGATACTGGCATTTGCTGTAATCTGAACAGAGCCAAGGATAACAACTGGTTATGTAAGAGACAAACATTTTCCTCAGAATTGGGTGAACATTTCTTCTCCATGACCTATAACGCTAGAAAAATCAATCTCACCAAGCCAATATAGATCGAACAAATGAAACTGGTAGATTACAGATTGGTGATACATTGAGGCGCGCATACGTAGAAGTGCATATCGGAAGATAGTGTATGGGCGTAATATGTTTAACCCCGGAATGAAAAACAACACATAACGTTTAAATGCATATGAAAGATCGAGCATTATGATCAAATTGCTCCTGTTCAAAAAACCACTCAGTAAATTTCCTTCACAGATTTCTACAGGAGGGATGATCTTTACAGAAATAAAAGTAATTTTATATTCTACACTTAAATCATCCTCAACGGAATCGAAAGGGAGATGATGATTTGAATAATAGAGGGATTTTTATTATTAACAGATATCCCCCTCTCACATCCATATACAAATATGCAGCAGATGTTTGCTATTCTCTCGGTTATCAGTGTAAGCTTTTTAACATTATCTTTGGTAGTGAGAAATGGGATCATCCACACATTGGTTCAGATTATGTATCAATTTATAGATCGAAACTTTCGGTTTTTTTACGCCCCAACCGTTCCTTTCCTGAACTTGTAAATCAGCTAAAAGGCGGGGGGAACGTTTTACATCATGTAAATCAGTTCTCTCCTGTGTTTAAATTGAGAGGCAACGTAGAAGTCGTATCCGTTCATGATTCGCCATATTACCATGAAGGTGGTTTACTCAATGCTGTTTACATGAAATTCATATACGCGAGGATTAAGCAGATAAAGTATATCATAATACAAACAACTGCATTAAAAAATGATCTAATCAGATATGGGTTTCGCGGCAAGATGTACACGGTACCATTGGCCATTTCAGAGGAATTCAGAAAGCTTGAAGAAGATAGAGAGAAAATCAGAAAAAAATATAATCTACCAGTCAGCAAAAAGCTTGCCCTATCCGTGTCATCTACCCTGCCAAGAAAAAACCTTGGTGTCATAGGAAAAACGATGAAACTTCTTGGTGATGGCTGGAAACTCATAAGAGTAGGTTCTCCTGTGCACAACAGTATAACCTTCTCGAATATCTCCGATACAGAACTTAATGAAATATACAATGCCTCTGATGTTTTGTTGTTTCCATCTTTATATGAGGGTTTCGGGTTGCCTATCGTTGAAGGTTTTGCATCAGGTCTCCCAGTTGTTACCTCAGACATACCGACGATAAGGGAGGTAACAGGTGGCGCTGCAGTTCTTGTGGATCCACAGGATCCCAGTTCAGTTGGTAAGGGTGTCCTCGAGGCTGAAGAAAATCATGATCTACTCGTTAAAAAGGGTCTAGAAAGATCAAAAAACTTTACAAGGGAAAGATTTAGAGAGCGCCTTTTAAACGTTTATGAAGACATAGCAGCAAATGAGAACATGGATCTCGATCTAGAAATGATACGAGGTGAGTGGAGTTAGCATTATGGAGTCGGAGAAGTATAAGGATGTGCCAGTAGCAACAGTAATAATAACAATCTATGATCGCACAAATTATTACTTGGAAGCTATCGATTCTATTCGCAACCAGATTGGTTTCTCACCAGAGCAAGTTGAAATCATAGTTGTTAGCAATATAAGCCTGCCAATAGTGCCTGAGGGTGTTGTTTTATTGACAATAAAACAAAGAGGAATCGGACCCAAACTTAAACTTGGGGTTGAAAGATCGCATTCCGATATTATCATCACGCTCGAGGACGATGATATCTTTTTTTATAACAAGATAAAGATTATCACGGAGCTCTTCAAAAAATATCCTGAAGTCAATTATATACATAATGCCCAAAAGCCGTTCAAGAAAATAGACCTTGTTGAACAGAATAAATATTTTGGTGGGGTTGAGTATGAAGTCATTGAACGTGATTCCATAGATACATTGAGTTTTAGAAACTTTGTTAAAAAGTACTGGGAATGGTCTGGAAATTTAAGCAGTTGTAGTTTTCGAAAAAACGTCTTTATGGGAAAGGTTGTTGGTTCTCAAAATTATATTGATAAGGTTGGAATAACCCCTGACCTTGCTTTCCCAATACTCGGAATTTTATCTTCAGATAAATTCATTAATGTCAGAAACCCTTTAACCTATTATAGACAACATAACGATAGCGCAACAAAAACGGTCTTTAGAAACATGCCGAAGGATCCTGAGATCCTGGATATGCAACTCCACGAAGGTTTAGCAACTCATTCTCTATGCTTGGACAAGAGCAAAAATCTTGAACTGCTGGCTAGAGCCATAGTAACTAAAAGAAAGATAGCAAGATATGGGCTCCACCAGTTATCCCCATTTGATCTTTTTAGATTGCTTCAATATGAAACAGCTTCAGGAACTCTTTCAATGGACTTGAGAGGTTATATTTCCCACATCCTACGTCACAGAACAACACACAAGTGAAATCTGATCTATTCAATACACAATATAATAATTTTGGCAATATATGATTATTATCATACTATAATAC
>WAQW01000012.1 GCA_015520045.1 Thermoplasmata archaeon
GCCCATAAAGTTGCCTCTTTCAGAATATTAGCATTCCCTTTGCATGTATCCGTACATACGATTGATCTATGCCTTCTAGCAAGAGAGTATGCAGATCCATGTTGAGTTGGTATCAACATGGTCAACGTGTCCACAATCTGAGCACTTTAATCCCTTTTATGAACGGTCACCTATCAATCCCCATCTTGAAAAATTCTCTGATGTGCTGTACGGATCAATATGGATATTCTATGGGATGCTCTTTTATATTCTGGGGTAACTTAAGTCCTCCTGCAACCATATCTTGATCCCTTCAGGAAATCTATGAAGACATTTATCCTCCTTTAATGGTGATCAAACCTGATCTCCTTTATGATCCTTGGATCCTCCAAACCTAAAAGTCTCCTGAACAGTTCCTTTGAATTCATAGAGTGTAATTCATTGGGAGTTTATTGTTTATCCCCAAAGAGTACAAGAGATCCTATTAGAACTACTACACCTCAAAGCTGAGAGAGAAGAACTTCATCAGAGATGCACTCAGATTGATCAGAAGTGCAAAACTGAGTTAACTGGGTCTGACACATCAGTCTAACCAGCCACTCTTACTACAAATGTTAAAATATAATCCGAATATAGGTGCGAAAGGAAATAATCGAAAGTGGCAGGAATGACAAGAATCGCTATTATCGGAGGCAGTGGAATTTACAGTCTTCTGGACGAAAAGGAACATCTTAAAGTGGCAACTCCTTATGGTGCTCCATCGTCACGTATTGAGAGAGGCTTAATCGGTAAAACTGAAGTTCTATTCTTGCCCCGACATGGGAATCCCCATCAGATACCCCCTCACGGAATTAATTACAGAGCCAATATATGGGCACTCAGAGAATTGGGAGCGGAGAGAATTGTTGCCGTTAATGCTGTTGGTTCTCTGCGGGAGGATTACAGGCCTGGAGATATAGTCATACCTGACCAGTTCATCGATTTCACCAAACGGAGAGCCCTGTCGTTCTATGACGGGCCAGACGTGTATCACATATCAATGGCAGATCCGTTCTGCCCCCATATGAACAGGGTTCTTTACGATAAATCAAAGGAGAGCGGTTACACCACCCACCTTGGTGGCACTTACGTGTGCATCGAGGGTCCGAGGTTCTCAACGAGGTCTGAATCGAAGATGTTCAGGCAGTTCTCGGACATCATCGGCATGACACTTGTTCCCGAGGTTAATCTTGCGGATGAGCTTGCCATGTGCTATTCTGTGCTGGCAACGGTTACAGATTATGATGTCTGGGCAGAGAAACCGGTGGATACAGAGGAAGTAGTAAGGATCCTCAGAGAAAATGAGGATAAGGTGCACACGATCCTGTCGAACACAGTTGGGATTCTCTCAGGGTTCCGGGACTGTAACTGCTCACTTAGATTGGATGGAGCCAAGATTTAAACAGGATGATCAAAATGAAGATAAGATTTCTCGGCGGTGCTGAAGAAGTAGGGAGATTAGCGATAAAGATAGAGTATGAAGAAGGTTCATTTATGGTGGATTATGGGATGATCCCGGAAAAGCCACCGAAATACCCGCTTCCACCCGAGAAGGTGGACGGTTTGTTTTTGACACACGCACATCTTGACCACAGTGGAGTGGTGCCTCATTATTTCAACAAGTTCGATGCAAAATTCTTTGCCACCCGGATGACAGCCAACAGCATAAAACCCCTGCTTGATGATGCACTGAAGGTAGCCCGTTTGGAGCACTACCCGCAATATTTCAGTGGAAGTGATATTGATAGGGTCTTCAGTTCGTGGGAGAATGTGGAATACGGAAAAAGCTTTGAATTTCAGGGGTACACGGTGACTCCACACAGTGCTGGTCACATTCCCGGATCCACCATGTGGCACTTCGAGAACGGGAGATCGCTGCTTGTTACCGGGGACATCTACACGAGTGACACAGAAATGCTCAAGGGCGCTGTACCTGTGAAGTCGGATGTTCTGATAATAGAGAGCACCTACGCCGGTAGAAACCACGAGAAGAGGGAAGAGGTGGTTAAGAGGTTCAGAGAACGTGTGATGGAGGTTGTGGATGCTGGTGGAAAGGTCATACTTCCCACTTTCGCCGTTGGCAGAACCCAGGAGCTCATAATGATCCTGCACGATCTGGGGTTGGATATAGCGGTTGATGGACTTGGCAATTCCCTGACCGGGATTTATCTCCACACTCCTGGATTTCTCAGGTCATTCAAGAAATTCAAGAAAGCGGTTTCCTCCACTCACGTGATCCGAAACTCACGCATGAGGGCCAACGCCCTGAAGAATGACGTCATAATCACAACATCCGGCATGATGGATGGTGGACCGGTTATAGGCTATGTCAACAGATTGAAAAACGATGAAAAGAGTGCCATATTCCTGACAGGATATCAGATAGAGGATACCAACGGCCGCTCTCTTCTGGAGAATGGAACACTGGAACTTGATGGTAAGGTTGTTCGCCCTCAGAACATCGTGGAGTTCTTCGACATGAGCGCCCACTCCGGGCATGACGATCTCGTGAATTTCATAAACAGAGTTTCTCCCGAGACGGTCATTCTGTGTCACGGAGATAATCGTGAGAAATTGCTGCCGGATCTTGAAGATTACGAGGTAATCCTTCCTCGCAACGATCACGAATTTGTTGTTGAGTGACAGGCTAAAAATTATATCTTACCTGACCATGCTAACTCTGAACCCATATGGAAATGAAGGATCTCTACAAAAAGAGAATAGTTGAATGGCTTTCGGCTGAAAATGGTGGCGGGAAGAAACTTATCGACTTCAGGTGGAAGATCTCCGAAGAGAATGATGTTGTAGTTCTGAACAATGAGAAGGTGCCATTCACATTAAAGTTATCATTTGATGAGATGGCCGTTAGAATATTTGTTGATACGCTCATCGAAACGGCCGTACTCGATCTTGAAGAGAGGCTGAGAATTTATCGATCTCTGCTTCTCCTCAATTATCAGATTGATCTGGTCAAATTCATGCTCTCAGGTATGAATGAGAACATATTCGCCAGGGTGGATCTCGATCTTAAGGATCTCACTCGAAAGGAGCTCGGAGATGCTCTCGATCTCCTTCTCTCAGCACTCTTTAAGATGGTAAAGACTCTCGGGTTCGAGGATCAGTTCAACAAGCAGATAGTGGAGCGTATGATCGAAACGATCATCGATCTCCGTGAGAAGGGCAAAAGCAAAGAACAGATTGTTGATTACCTTGTCCAGAAGATCGGTTTCGTGAGGGATGATGCCAGAAAGATCGTTGGTGAGATTCTGGTCGGAGAAGCCGGTAATATGGAAGGCATGTACAAATAAATGAAGTGATGATTTTGAAGATTGAGGAGATAAATGGTGAGACAACTGATATTGACCTTGTTGTGAAAGTAACCTCTCTCAAGAAGAGGGAATCTCAGAATAGTACGGGAGCATCGAGCATCTTCTACTACGGGATAGTCGGGGATGAAACGGGATCGATCCCGTTCACGGCCTGGCAGTTCCCCCAGTCCATAAGGGAGGGTGACATCGTTCATCTCTCGCACTGCTACACGAGAACGTTCAGGGACTCCCTGAGGCTGTACGTGGACTCAAGATCTGAGGTCGTTCTCGTTCCGGATGAGGATATTGAAGTGAAGCGTACGTACAGAAATAGCACAATACGTGATATAAAACCCGGCGATCTTTTTGTAACGGTCGAGGGTCTGATTGAGGATCCCATCGAGAAAACCTATGAGAAGGACGGAGTTTCCAAAAAAGTTCTCTATTTCACCCTCAGGGACGAGACCGGTTCCATAAGAGTTTCCTCCTTTGGAAAGAGTGTGATGGCTAATCAGGTTGTGCGCATCGTGGGCGCCAAGGTCTCAGAATACAGGGGAAGGAAACGTCTCACCATATTTGAGAACACCCAGGTTATCCCCATCTCACGTGAAATAAGAAAGGAAGCCCCCCTCTACGACATATCGGAACTGTCAAACCCCATCGATTCTGTTGGAATCTCTGGCCTGATCGTAAACCTCTCAGATAAAAGTGGCCTGATGAGCAGATGCAAAACGTGCAGGAAGAAGGTTATAGACATAAAATGCCCCGAGCATCCCGATGACGGGATCTTTTATGACCTGTTTGCCTCTTTCGTTATATCCGACGGAACAGGCGAGATAAATGCAACTGCGGGAGCATCATCACTGGGACCCATCCTGGGCATCACGCAGGAAAACCTGGATCCGGAGACTTCAACGCTCACCAAGATGGAGGTTTTTACCCGCCTCAAAAGCACTCTGACCGGAAAGCCTCTGTATCTTGTTGGTGATGTGGTCCGCACCGACGACAGGGTGAACTTCAGGGCCAGAGAGATCCTGATAATGAACAAGGAGAAGCTTGCAGAGGTTCTAAAAAAGGCGGAGGAGGGGTATGAGATATGATCACGAAGCGTGAGGTAGCCAAGTGGATCCTGTCAAAGGAGCTGAGAGACACATCGGTCATCGAGGAACAGAGCCCGGATGAGAGAGGGCGCCCTTACATTATCTCGCCGATGGGAACGAAGATAAAGCGTGTTCTCATAGCAGGTTCCGTTGCATCCAAAAATATACTGGAAAACTACACGAAGATCACATTGTCTGATCCGCTTGGCACATTTTTTTTGTCTGCCTTTGCGACGGATTTCAGCCTTGAGGTGAAGGATGCCGCTGACGCACTCTCTGTGGGAGACAACATTGCGGTCGTGGGCCGGGTGAGTCCGTTCAAGACTGATGAGGGAATTCTCAGGATATCGATAATGCCGGAATCCATCTTCAGTGCTGCAGAGGACACAATTAACTACTGGAACTGGAGAACACTTTTTATTACCAGGAGAAAGTATTACGCCATCCAGGAGATGAGGAAGAGGGAGAAACCCGATATTGAATCGCTCGTTAAGCTCGGATACTCTCCTGAAGAGGCTGAATGCGCTGCAAACTCCCTCAAATATTATCAGGACTATAACCTGCAGGAATTCATGGAATCGCTTTCATCCGTAACGCGTGTTTCCCATGCAAGTGAAAGGTTGGACAGCCTGCGCGATTTGGTTCTAAGGGTTATCAAGGAACAGGATGATGGAAAGGGTTGCAGGTATGAGAGTCTGGTTGAAGCCGCAGCAGAGGAGAATTTCGAGCAGAGTGAGGTCGACGAGGCCCTCAACGATCTCGGATCTTCCGGAGACATATATGAGGTATCTCTGAAGAGGTACAAGATCATATAGGGTGATATTCATGGATCCTGATCAGATAATGGAACGAATCAAAAAGGAGCTGAAATACTATCGCGTTAGAAACATACGCCTCGTTCAGGAGGTCGAGGAGCTGGAGAGTGTTGTTCAGCACAATAAGCAGAGGCTGGAAAAGATCAGAAAGGATAGGGACGACTCGGAGGAGATAGTCGACTACTTGAGAGGCCGAGAAAATGGAAATTGACCGGATTCTGAGATCGATCAACATATCCGGGGAAGATCTCAGGAAGGCAGCACTCGCTCTCCCTGAGAGGGAGATACTGGAGCTTGGTGAGGAGATAGAGAGGTTCAAGCAGCTCATGCAGAAAAAGCTGAAGCTTCAGTCTGAATATGCAAAGATCAACTACCTCATTTACGAAACATACATGAGTGCGCATCAGAACGCCATCGTGATCTCCGCACTCTATTCTGAATCGCGCATCAAGATGGGCCAACTGGACCCCGGGATCGTTGATAAGATAGAGTACATTCTCGATAAGTATCTATTCCTGGGTGAATCGAATGAGGGCCAGGAGTTCCGGATTTAGCCTGGTCCGGATTACCATCTGAGGACCAGCTGTCTGGCAGCTCTAACCTCATCGAGTCTTCTTCTGTGTGTGTTGGATGGTCGCTGTTTGATCGACTCCTCATCCTCTTTTGCGGCTTTGAGAAGTACATCGGCATATCTATCGAGATCACTCTTGCTGGCGCTCTCGGTAACCTCAATCATGAGCGCCTCATGAACGATCAGGGGGAAGTAGATTGTTGGGGGATGCATACCGTTATCGAGGATGAATTTCGCAATATCCGAAGCTCTCTTGCCAGCAGAGGTGGCTGAGACAACCATCTCATGTTTCTTGGGAGCCGGATGAGATGGTCGGTAGATCCCTGAGATCAGGTGCTCCAGATAGTTCGTATTGAGCACGGCCCTCTCTGATGCATGTCTGAGGCCATTTGATCCCATGTACCTGATATAGGCCCATGCCCTGAGAACTACCAGAAAAGAACCGTAATGGGTTGCCATTGCACCAATACTCTCATTTCCGCTGTCAACGAGACTGTATCTTCTACCATCAAACCTCACAACCGGTGAAGGAAGGTAACCGCTGAGAAATTTTTTAACTCCCACGGGGCCAGAACCTGGCCCACCACCACCGTGTGGAGTCGCAAACGTCTTGTGCAGGTTGAAGTGTACTATGTCAAACCCCATGAGGCCTGGTGAGGTGATGCCCAGTATTGCGTTGAGATTCGCACCGTCGTAATAGAGCAATCCTCCCGCCTCGTGGATTTTTCTGGCGATCTCAACAATATTCTCCTCAAAGATGCCCAGTGTGTTGGGATTCGTTATCATCAGGGCGGCGGTTCTGTCCGACATGGCTGCATCAAGAGCATCAAGATCCACCATCCCCTTCTCGTTTGAGGGGACCTCCACCACATCGAACCCGGCCATGGTGGCGGATGCTGGATTCGTTCCGTGCGCCGAGTCGGGAATTATAACCTCCGTTCTATTCTCCCCGCGGTCCTCGAAGTATTTTCTAACTATTCGCATCCCCGTAAACTCCCCATGAGCCCCGGCGAGAGGCTGTAGGGAGACCGCATCCATATCTGAGATCTCCCTGAGGTACTCCTGCAGCTCATACATGATCCTGAGGTTTCCCTGGATGGTTGATTCCGGTCTCATGGGATGCACATCCCTGAACAGGGGATTAGCTGCAATCTCATCAGCAAATTTTGGATTGTACTTCATCGTGCATGATCCGAGGGGATAGATACCGTTGTCCACGGAGTAGTTCATCTCCGCAAGCCGCGTGAAATGCCTGGCAACATCATACTCTGCAACACTCGGAAGGTTTAACTCCCTCCTCAGGAGTTTTTTAGGGATTTCTGCTGTTTCAGATTCCACCGATGGAAATCTGTAGGAGGTGCCCGATTTTATTTCCCTGAGCAGGGGCTCATCATAGGATGCCTGCTTATACATCATACCACCTCCTCAAGCGCCTCTTTTAGTTTCCTCAGGTCCTCATTTGTCGTCTTTTCGGTAACCGAGAAGAAGTATGCGCTGCTCATCTTCCCGCCTGCGTGGAGCAGAAGATCATCCGCTGGAATCCCCCCAAAGATCCTCTTTCGAAGGAGTAGATCGTTGAGCCTTTCTCGTTCCACATCGATCCTGACGGGAACATCGGAAAAGCTGGTTCCACTGAACAGGGATGCGTCCACGTTCGGGATGGAGGAGAGCTCTCTTCTGAGAGCTTTGCTTTTGATTATTGTTTGACCTGCTACATTCCTGATTCCCTCACTCCCCACCGTTGCCAGATAGGTCAGGGCCGCAACGGCCATGAGTGCCTGGTTGCTGCAGATATTGCTCATCGCTTTCTGTCTTCTTATGTGTTGCTCTCTTACCTGCAGGGTCATCACATATGAGTCTCTCCCGTCAGCATCAACGGTTTTACCTATTAATCTGCCCGGTGATCTCCTTACGTACTCCTTTCTGAAGGAGAAAATTCCCAGAAATGGGCCACCAAAATTCTGGTGAAGGCCAAGCTGCTGCCCCTCTGCAACAGCGATATCAGCACCGTAGGAACCAGGAGGTTTTATGACTCCCAGACTCACAGGATCCACGTATGCTATGAGGAGGGCATTCCTCTTCATCTCCTCTATTTGCGTAACATTCTCGTCCAGTATCCCGTATGAATTTGGATTCTCAACAATTATGGCGGATGTGCCGTCATCTATTTTTTCTGATATATCGGCAAGATCAATGAACCCCGACTTTTCTTCAAATCCGTAGGGCTCGAACTCTATGCCAAGTCCATGGGCATAGTTCTCCATCACGCTCATCTTTCGCCTGTATATGTTCTCCGGATAGAGTACCTTTTTCTTTCCGTTGATCCTGTGGGCCATCCTGACGGCCTCTCCGAGTGCTGTGAAGCCATCGTACATTGAGGAGTTGGTTACATCCATTTCCAGCAGATCGGACATAACGCTCTGGTACTCAAAAAGCGCCTGAAGCATACCTTGCGATATTTCTGCCTGGTATGGCGTGTACGAGGTTAGAAATTCCGTTTTTGACAAAACGTGATCAACAATGGACGGAACTATCCTGTCATAGGTACCGCATCCAAGGAAATTTGAAAAACCATCAGCCCTGTTCAGTTCTGCAGTCTCACTCGCATAATTGAGGAGCTCATATTCAGACAGCCCACCCGATATTTTAAAATCTTTTTTTCTTATTTCTTCGGGTATGTCAGAAAACAGATCATCGGTCGAGTGTTTTCCGAGAATCTCCAGCATCGCAGTCTCATCATTCACCTAACCACCATTACGTGATTACTGGAAGATATATAGAACTGCGGAACGAAAAAAATGGAAAAAAGTTATATAAAAAAAGGGCGAAACAATCTCTTTTTGTTTACTTGTATTTGATCTTGCTTGATGCCCTGAAAACAAATTTCTCCTTGGCCGGCACTTCGATTATCTTCTTGGTCTGAGGGTTTCTGGCCTTTCTGGCCATCTGTTTCCTTCGTTCAAATATACCAAACCCAGCAAGGTTTATCTTGGTCCCAACACTGTTGGTCTCCTCAACGACGGTGTCCAGAAAAGCTTTTATGACTTCCCTGGCAACCTTCTGGGTGGTGCCGGTTTTCTTCGAGACTGTTTTGGACAACTCACTTATCCCTACCATAGTGCACCTCCGTAATAGATATTGCCATAATACTATTTAATTTTTGCGTCATTAAGATCTCAATAAACTCGTTTTTCACTGACTCATGAGATATATCGACATTAAAATAATTATAAAGTTCTTAAAAATGGATTAAATTTTACTCTGGAAAGGCAATAAAGAAAGTGAGGGAGGTTACTCCCCCGCTTTGACGCCTGTCGGTAGCTGTCTATGGCCCACGATGCGGGCAACGTATGTCCAGACATAGACGACAAACAGATTGATTGCCAGCGAAGATGCTGCTATATATAGCAGGCCGAAAGGAGTATTTCCAAGAGCCGTCTTGAGCACGGCAAAATGGTTTGCCTGAAGCATCAGGTAGATGCCCGCGATCATCCCGACAAACCAACCGGCGAGCAAGCCATTCTTGTTTAGGTTCTTCTGGTACAGGCCAAGGAGAATTGCGGGGAGGGTCTGCGCTATGAATACTCCCCCAAGGAGCTGCAGAGATATCGCATAGGTATCACTGCTCCCAAGTGCGAAGACAAATCCGAGAGCCAGGAACTTGAAAACCACAGTTGCCCATTTCACTATTCTCGTCTCAGTCTCGGGTTTCAGATCCTTCTTAAACTCCTTAATGATGTTTCTCACCAGCAGGTTGGACTGGGAGATGGCCATGACAGCCGCTGGAACAAGGCCGCCAATAAAAATTCCAAGCAGAGCGAAACCCACAAACCATGGTGGCATGGTGTATATGAGAAGTGCCGGTACCACCAGAGCACCGTTTCCTGTGGTTCTGACAAGGTTCAGGGCATCGGGAACGGCAAAGATCAGGACTCCGAAAAGCGTGAGCAGAAAGAGTCCGACACCGTACATCGGGAGAAGGGCGGAACTCAACCTCACGGTCCTGACGTTCTTGGCGCTCAGAACACCATTGATGGCGTGTGGATAGAAATACAGCGTCAGGGCACTTAGAATAAACAGGCTTATGTAAGCATTGGTAAGCTTTGGCAGAAGCGTCTCAACTCCTGTGAACATATGTGATTCAGCCTTAGCCTTGGCAAAAGCTGTCGAGAAACCACCGTGAATGGAGAGCGGAACTGCTATGACAACAACCACTACCGATATGAGGATGATGGCATCCTTCATTACGGCTGTGAGGGCCGCACCCCGGAGCCCACTCCAGAACGTGAATGCCGAGAGGACAATGAAGGAAATCAGAAGGGCGATCTCACTGACGAAGAGGTAGTTGGAGAAATACTGTACAAAAATGATCTCGAGAACGGCCTTCATTCCAACTATCTGCAACGCAATATATGGAAGTTCAGCTATGATCCCCGTGGCAGCAATCAGCATGGCCAGCCACCTGCTCTTGAACCGATCTCTGACGAAATCAACCCCGGTGATGTAGTTGTTTTTCCTGGACATCTTCCACAGGGATGCCATGGCAACGATGGCAATGGCAAAGGTTGTCATAACGTAGGGCGTTGCAAAGAGATATATGGAACCCTTTGCATACTCTGCGGACGGCACGGCTATAAAGGTATATGCGGTGTAGAGGTCCCCTCCAACAAGAAACCATGCCAGATAGGGGCCAAGGCGTCTACCGGCAAGAGCCCACTCAGAGAGGTTGTTCAGGTTCCCTTTCCTCCACCTCGATGCACCGAATCCAAGAATGGCGAAGATGGTGAAAAGACTCAGGAAAACTCCAAGCACAACGTTCATGTTTGTCATTTTTGAACCTCCTCCTGTTCGTCATCCTTGCTCAGCAACAAAACCGCAATAACATACATTACAGTTGCAATGAACAACCACAGTCCCTGAAACCAGTAGAAGAAGGGCAGACCCAGAAATTTCGGATCAGCTCTGTTGTACATAGGCACCTGAAAAAGAATTGCTCCTATAAGATATAGAATGCTGGGTTCAGCACCGGTTGTAAAAAATTTCTTGTTGTGGTACCTGATAAGGATCATATCATTGCACACTCTTCTGATGGTTGGTTAACAGACAAAACGTAGGTACACTGCCATTAGACAGGCTATGTTGATGCAGGGATCACCAAATTGATGGCCCACAAAATGAACATCTCTAACTTCCCACGGCCCAGCCACGTGCATTTTTTCTCACTAAGGATCTCAACCTCAGAAGAAGGATGATTGCCACAATAACCGAGATGGTGATCCCGTGAAGGCCGTTGAAAACCTCCTGCATCTCAGCAAGGATCATCAGGGGAATTATGGCTCCAGAAACATAGTAATATTTCCCTGCGGTAACTCTTCCGCCGTTGGACATTGACCTCACGGACAGGATAAAGAGCACCACATATGAGATGATAAGCAAAATGGCATCAGCAACGGGAGGTATTATTCCCGTGCCATCTCTCTTCACCACGGTATACGAGAAGATAAAGTAGATGGGAAAAAGAAGGAACCCCAGGATAAAAGGTCCGGCTCTGCCGTTATGGCTGTTTAGCCCAACACAAAATGCATTCCGCGGAATTAGGAATGCAACAACGGCAAAAAACGCCGCCATAAGTGTGAAGATGAAGTATTCAGAGGAAGAGGGAACCGATCCAATATGGCTCGCTTCAATCATGATGTTGATGAGCAGAATGTCGGCAAGATAGATGCAGAAGGCGATCCAAATACCGCGTCTGCCGGTTAACCTTTCGTTCCGGTACCTGGGATATGCAATAGAGAGAATGAAGATGGGAAGGGTGATGCTGTATATCGAATGGAAGAATGTTATGCCAGTTGCCCATATCCAGTTAACTCCCATTGACCGTCCGTATATGGAAAGCAGACCAACGGGTTGACCTGAGGCCTGAAAGAAGGTGTGAACGGTGATACCCTCTTCCATTATCCCATAGGCTGCTCCAAGGAGAAGTATGGTCAACCATCCCCTCCTGTATTTGATGGCCAGATCTCTTATGAGGATGGCACCCATCGTGTAGAGAGCAACATTGAACCCGAGACTGATGAAAAACTGTAAGGGATTTGTGAACAGATATATCACCGGAGTTGATCCGGTGAGATACTCAGGTATGCCCGGTGTCATCACCATCATCAGCAGAATCAACTTTCGCCGATCTTTCTTCGGTATCAATGAATTATGAGAGGTAGGAAATATAAATTTTTTGCTGTGATCAAACAGTTTTATGGGCCGTATCACACCGATCTCCAGGCAAGAAAGGGGATAACCGTATGGCAATTGGATACCCTATTATGGAATGTGGATTGGAACAGAAAGAACACGCTGGGGGGGAGATTCGAACTCCCGAGCTCAAAGAGCACAGGTTCTCCAGACCTGCGCCTTACCAGACTAGGCTACCCCAGCAAAACCTCCACTTTATGGTAAGAATGTATTTAGTTTTTCAGTCCGATATTCACATGTTCAGATGAAAAGCCATTTCACTAATTGGCACTCTGTCCAATACCCGGAGTTTTTATCCTTGAAATCAGGTAACGGTGCCATTTCACATATGACCAGTGGACCGATAGCCCAGAAAGGTTTGATATGATTGCCGACAACAGATAACGTCGGGGGGGAGATTCGAACTCCCGAGCTCAAAGAGCAATAGATCTCGAGTCTATCGCCTTACCGGGCTAGGCTACCCCGACACAGTTACCGGATATCAGAGAACATCATAAAAATTCCCACCGTCAGGAGGATGAGCCGGTACCCGAATTTGATAAAAGTCTTCTGTGCTCTTTCATGATGCACCTGTTCATTATTACTTTTGTACCGTGGCTTTCAGCAAAGCGTTTTGCATCCTCATTCACGACACCCTCTTGGAGCCACATTACAGGTATTCCAAGATCGACGACAGATCTCGAGATGGCTGTGACATGCTCGGGCCTCCTAAACACGTCGGCGATGTCTACGTGCCTGTTCACCGCCTTCAAGGATGGGAATGCAGGAATTCCTTTCCACTCGTCTAGCTTGGGGTTAATGGGAATTATGCTGTAGCCGTTTTCCATGAGGTACGTTGCCACCCTGTAGCTGTCCCGATCCTCTTTCTCCGAAATTCCTATTATGGCTATCTCTCTGCTACTCTTTAGAATTTCGAGGATATCCTGGTCTGTTGGACGCATATTTTAAGATAAATACATCACATATAAGGGTGTTTTGCAATTTTGGGATTACGAGGATCCACATAGAAGTGAATGCTTCTCACCTCGATTTTTAAGCCCTTGCTGAAGGTATCTTCGAAGGTAAGGAGAAAGTATCGCCGAGAACCTGTGCGGTTGTTTCAGAAATGTTTTGCAACAAACGTATGGCCATTCTCCGGTCAGCTATGCCTTATCCTTTCTCCCATCTTGAAGAACTTGCCACCGTTGTAGATAAGAGGTTTCTTAGTATCATCATAATATGCATTCAGAACCTCACCAATGAACCCCCTGTGGTCTCCAACATCGAATTTCTCAATAACCCTGCATTCAAAGCACGACACGGAGTTTCCTATGAGGGGGGCTTCGATGAATCTGGCCTTGAAAGGATGAAAATTGGCGAGTGAGAATTTATCAACGTCCTTAAGGGAATAATTTCCCGCAATGTGGGCAAGCTCACTCTGTTCCTCGGAACAGAAGCTGATTCCGAACTCCCCGGAGCCATCTATGAGCCTGTACGTTTCTCGTTCATGGCCAACGAACACAGCCATCAGGAAAGGATCAATCGACACCCTCAGTGCCCAGACAGCAGACATCACATTAACCTTCCCGCCATAGCTTGAGGTTACCAGCGCCACGGCGGATGCGAGCTGATCGGACGCACCGGATTTACCCTCTTTGAGCATATTCTTTGCCATAGCACGAATATGATTAAATTTTCCCTATACAATCCGGGAAGTTTATGATGTGTTTTTTTAAGATCCGTAAATCAATCACATTGAATGATCTGGCTGTCAAACAGATCTGCTATCCATGCACCGGAAGGAGGCAGCAATTGCGTGAGATGTCACGGTGAGAACCGCTGAGCATGAGTTTGTTACTGTGAGGAGACCGGCCGATCCCCATAGGATCCGTATGCACTCTCTCAAGATTGGTCACATCAAACTCACCTGGTGACATCATTTTTCACAAAAGAGCAATCAGGGGTAAAAAAGCAACGGTGATTTTGTGACGTTGTCAATTTTCAGTTAATGGGAATGGCAAAATTCAGGGTGGTAAAATCTCGATAGTTCGATCAGGCCACACTTATAGTTGCCGCGGGATCATGATCGTTTCCACAAATCCTGCGGAACCAACAAAGATTTGACTATCTCGATTTTGTTTTAAGTTTAAATAGGAGATCAAAATATGTTAGAAATGTTTTGCGAGAAATGTGGAACGCTGATGACTCCATTAAGTGATAGGTACATCTGCCCCTCCTGCCATCACGAGGTGCTCAAATCACAGACAACACCAGAAAAGAAGGTTGTTTCTAAGGGTGACGAAAAAAACCTCATCCTCATTGAGGAGGAGAAGATAGCAGAGCCGCTTGATTCGGATGCCGTTTGCCCTAAGTGCCACCACCGCGGTGCCTACTACCTCTTGAAACAAACCAGAGCAGCTGATGAACCCGAAACCAAGTTCTACACCTGTGAGAGCTGCGGTCATAGGTGGAGAGAGTACTGATCGAATGCCTTTATATCCCCTTTTTTAATGGTGTAGCATGGTTCTGGAAAGCTTCTCAAATTCTCTCAGAGAAACTATCAGGAGGGTGTCTGGTGCATCGTATGTTGACAGGTCTTTGGTAAAGGACGTTGTCAGGGATATTCAGAGAATACTCATCAGAGCTGATGTTAACGTAAAACTTGCCCTCCAGCTTTCAAGGGACCTCGAGAACCGCGCCATGAGTGAAAAGCCGCCTGCCGGAATGGCTCCGCAGGATTTCATAGTCAAGTTGATCTATGAGGAACTTCTAACAATTCTTGGAAGTGAATCATCCCTTTCACTATCTCCGAAGACCATAATGCTTGTTGGTCTCTACGGGCAGGGAAAGACCACATCTGCCGGTAAACTGGCGAGGTTCTTCATGAAGAAGGGGATGAGCGTGGGTCTCATTGCCGCTGATGTTCACAGAGCAGCGGCTTACGATCAGCTTCATCAGATATCAGAGGAGGTGGGCTGCAATTTTTATGGAGACAGGAACCAGAAGGATCCCGTTAAGATATGCAGAGCTGCCTTGAAGCAATTTGACTCGCTGAAGATTAAGATTATAGATACCAGCGGCCGTGACTCACTTGATGATGAACTTCTCGAGGAGATCAAGAAACTCAAAGACGCAGTGAGGCCGGATGAAGTTCTTTTTGTTATAGATGCAAGCGTTGGGCAGCAGGCCGGGCCACAGGCAAAAAAGATCAACGAGGTTGTCGGTATAACGGGAGTCATTCTCACAAAGATGGACGGGACCGGAAAGGGTGGAGGTGCTCTGAGTGCCGTCGCAGAGGTAAAAGCACCCATCTATTTCATTGGAACAGGTGAGCATCTGAATGACATGGAGATCTTCAATCCCAAGAAGTTCCTCTCAAGACTGCTGGGACTGGGCGATCTTGATGCTCTCCTGGAGGTTGCGGAGAGTGCCGAGATAACCCCGGAGGAGGCCGAGAAGTCGGTTACGAGACTCATGTCCGGAAAGTTCGATCTCATGGATATGTACGATGTCTGGGAAAAATTCTCAAAACCCGGTCTCATCAGGAAAATGATAGATGCCCTTCCACTCTCCAGACTCGGAGGTCCAGGCAAGATCGATGGAAGCACAATCGAAGGTGCAGAGGGGAAACTTAGACTGTACAGGACAATTCTGGATTCAATGTCCTACTATGAGATGAAGAACCCTGAAGTTCTTAACTCCTCCCGCATAGTAAGGGTGGCGAGAGGATCTGGAACCAGCGTGGAAGCCGTTAGATCCCTGCTTAAGGAGTACAAGGCGATGAAGAAAAACATTAAAAATCTCCAGGGTAACAGGAATTTCAAAAAGATACTGAAGGCTCAGCTAAGGGGCGGAGACCTGAGCCTTGAAAATATGTGATCAGAGGAGCTCCTCGAGCTCTGAGACCATTTCCGGATACTTCTCCTGAACCGCTTCGAGTATGGCCTGGACTGATATCTCCTTTATGGATGCATCGGAGACTATTTCGACAAGCTTGTCGAGAGTATCGTCTGAGAGCTGCCCCAGCTTCTCTTTCGCGAACCAGTTCCTGAGATGCTTTCTCTGGAATTTATCCTTGACGAGTTTCTCGTATCTTTTCATCATATCAGGAGAGTAATCCTCCTCCTCTATTGCCTCCTTTGCGATATTGGCAGCGTATCTGCCGGAGATGTATGCGTTTGCGATCCCTCCTCCCGTGATGGGGTCGATGAGCCTTGCAGCATCCCCCACGAGCATGAGCCCCGGGAGAGTGAATGTATCCTTCACCCTGGAGACAGACACTCCTCCTGTAACGAGTTGAATGGTCTTGCCCTTTGAAAAGCCTGGATGTTTTTTGATCCACCTGTCAAGGTAGTTCCGAACGTCAAACCTGTCCTTCATGTCCGTGATCGTCACACCAATACCCACGTTCGCTTCGTGGTCACCCTTTGGAAAGACCCATATGTATCCCTTCGGAGCCACCGATCCCAGATAGAAATCGGTAAAGTCGGTATCACTGTCAACGTTCTTCATTCTGTACTGCACTGCGGAGATAATATCGTTCTTTGCGAGGATGATCGACTTCAAACCTGCCCAGCGCCCGAATTCAGCCTCGAACCCATCAGCAGCTATGACGATCTTTGCCCTCACTTCCTCCATTGAGCCGAGGTGCCTTATCTTCGCTCCCACGACCCTTTCTCCTTCCTTGATAACGGAGAGTGCAGGGGATTTAACCCATATGTCCGCACCCTCGGATGCGGCAAGGGCAGCCATGTCTTTGTCGAATTTGTCACGCTCTATAACGTACCCAACCTCATTCCCTGCGTTTTCGGCGGTGAGTACTATGGGCTTTCTCTCAGATGGCCCGTATATTCGCGCTCCCTTCACCTCATCGGCTATCCAGTGGCTGTCAGGGCGTATGTCGCCCTCGCTCATCCACTGTTTTGAGAGTCCCTCTCCGCATCTCACCGGTGAGCCTATGTCAGGTCTCTTCTCCACCATCAGGGTTTTCAATCCGTGCCTGGCCGAAAATCGGGCTGCAGAGCTTCCACCAGGTCCGGCTCCTATAACGAGAACATCATAGTTTAGCATGGAACCACTCCGCTGAAATGGCCCCCGTGGGGCAACCCACTATGCAAAATGCACATTTTATACACTTGTCCTCATGAATCTCAACAACCGTTTCATCCATAAAAATGGCATCTGTGGGGCACATTCCCACACACGCTCCGCAGTAATTACAGAGCGATCGGTCCACGTCCATTTCGCTTTGCACCTTGACTTCCACCATAGTGGATCACTCATATTACAGTCTCTATATAAATATTCATTCTTTACTTTAGCTAACATCACTGCGTATATACAGCGGCGGTGCTTCCAGGTTGCTCAACCTTGCGGAACTTTCAGATAGCACAGCGTCAGGAATGCCACTCTTCTGATAACCACCCGGCAGTCAATGAGAAACTGCCTCGAAGTTTAAATTTATGAGGTCAGATCTCTGTTGTAATTGCAGAACCGCCTGATACTGCATATGCTGCACCTGGGTTTTCTGGGCAGACATACATGCTTTCCAAATTCCACTAAAGCTGGGTTGAAACCGACCCACATACTTCTCGGAACGATCTTTTCCAGATCTTTCTCCACCTCGGCCGGATCGCCGGAGTCTGAAAAACCGATCCTGTTGCTTATTCTGTGAACGTGTGTATCCACTGCTATTGCGGGAATTCCGAACGCATCGGCAAGCACAACATTGGCTGTCTTCCTTCCAACACCCGCTATCTCTATAAGGGAATCCAGATCAGGGGGGACCTTGCAACCGTGATGTTCAGAGAGGAACCTCGCTGCCTCGATTATTCTCCTGGCCTTGACGCTTCTGAAGCCAACGTTGTGAATGAGCATCAAAACCTCATCGTAAGATGCTTTTGCGAGTTCCTCGCATTTTTTATACCTGATGTAAAGCGATCTGGCCGCTGAATCGGTAACCTCATCTCTGGTTCTGTGCGATAGCATGGCTGCCACAAGAACCCAGAATGGGTCGGTGAACTCAAAGTGATGATCGGGTACCTGCGATTTTATATTGGCAAGAATCTCCCCCATGTGTTTTCTAAAGAATTCGGGAGATGTCATCATCTCCTCCTTTTTCTCCTGGAACGCAAGGCCATGGACACTACCGTTATCACTACCGCAATGATAACCAGGAAAACGATGAACTCAGGAATGGAAAAAGGCAGCGAGTTTTCGAATTTCTGAATGGAGGTGGGTTCGATCACGTTGTTGAAGTTGTACGCACTGGTGAATCTGCTCAAGGACTCATTGAGATGGTATGTGATGAAGAGTTGTGACTGAAAAGTTCCGGTAGGTGCCGACGAACTAACATCAACCAGAAATGTGACCGTGAAGCTCTGGCCCGGCCTTAATTCTCCCACCGTGAAATTGTAGGCAGTCAGGGCACCGAGAGGATTAGAGGAAGAGACGTGAACGCTTATCATAGACGGACTCACGAGGTAGACGGTCAGATCGTAGAGGGTCTGGTTTCCGCTGTTTGTCAGTTTGAAGGACTCAAGAACCTTCGACTGTCCGGGAACCGCCGGCGGAATATGGGACGTGACGGAGATCGATCCCTTTGATTTAATTTTCAAATGGATGGTGGTGGCCGAACTACCGTAGTGGAGCGTTACCGAGTGCATTCCCGGTGTAGTGGGAGCATTGAGAAGAAATGTGAAATTGAAAATCTGCCCGGACGGCCACAGCGGGATGTGATAGCCCGATCCGATCAGGCTGAAGGATGATGAGCTCGCGTTTACCGTTACATCGCTGGCAAAGGAATTCCCGGAATTGACGAGAATTGCGGTGAGCCTGATGAATTTCTGCCCCTGGTATATAACAGGAGGATCTGTGTAATAAGATACAAGAGATAGGTTGGAATAACCCGTAACCGGAACGAAAAAGGACACATTTCTACTCACACCAGAGAAGCTAACCGTGAGATCCTGCTCGAAAATACCATCATTAGATGAACGCGGGATGGATACTATAAATGAAACGGGTGAGAATCCAAAGGGGCGTATGGCACTAACGTACGTGACCTGCGTTGCACCCGTGAGAGGGAAAGCTGGAGCGTATCTTACCGTTATGTTCTGGGCAAAGGAATTGCCAACGTTTTCAAGAATTACCGTAAGAGGAATATTTTTCATGCCAGGTGTACCGATTATGGGTTCTGATTGATAGCCAAAGAATGCCTGCGCGCCCACTATATTCACAGTACCAAGAACAGGAACAACAAAGGAGGTGTTTCCGTGGTACCTTGTGGTGTTGACGAAGAACGAATATTCAAGCAGAAGGGTGTAAAGCCCGGTCTTTGCGGTTGATGATATATTGAGGGGCTGCACTATCTCAAGGTTCTGTCCTGCTGTTGAGTACGAAATGTTTTCGGTTATCATAGAGCTGGAGCCGTGTATGTGACTGTAGCTGAAGACCGTTGAATTGTTTAGGTTAACGCTTACACTCAGATTTTCAACGGTTCCAAAGGCATTCGTGAAGGACACAACCAGAGGAACATAGCTGTTTCCCGGTGCGACCTGTTCTGTTGAGTTCTGCTGGTACCACCATACCCCTGTAACCTTCATCTCTCCATTGAGGCTGATGCCTGATGCCTGATGCATCGGTGCCATCACAGCAAGCAGGAAAACCACTCCCATTATAGCGTATATCTTTTTCATCTTCTATTCACCTTCATAACTCTTAAATCATCCATCATGAGCGTAACCAGCACTCCTATGATCAGAAAAACCATGCCGATTAAGAATATATATGTGAATGCAGTCTGTGACGGGAAACTGTACATCACGGGGTAGATCCCTCCAGGGATCTGAGATAAGGGTATGACTCCCACCATGACACCCGTCGTGAATGTGGTTTCTAATACTCCCCCTATGGCTGGAGCCATCACACTCCCAATGTTTCTGAATACGGTGTTCATACCGGTTGCCTCTCCCGCTTTTGTGCCGGGAAGGGCTATCAACACCATGTTGATGATGCCCACAAAGATAAATGAGAGACCGATACCCATAATGATAGTATCCTCCAGGACAGCGAAAATGGAAGCCCTGTTGGTGAGGAGCGCCAGATATGATATGAGGAGTATCATGCTGCCGATGAGTATTGCTCTTTTTGGCCCATCGTTTGTGGTTATCATGGCCGCTAAGGGCGCGAACACCATGTTGAGCACGGAGGCGGGCAACATGATCAACCCTGACTCAACGATAGACGTTCCGAATCCTGAAGGCTCAGGATCCTGAAGCATCGGTGCGACGCTGTAAAATAGGAAGAATACCGAGGCCATCGCAAAAATGCTCACCAAATTGGATAGGAAGATATTCTTTATCTTCAGAAGTTTCATGCTGATGAATGGCATGTGTGTTCTGCTCTCCTGGATAACGAATGCCAGAAGGAGAATACCTCCCAGGGAAAACATGAACAGTGTTGGAAAGGACAACCATCCCCAGTACTCGCCCTGCGAGAGGGGAACCAGCACGGAAACGATACCTGAGGAAAGAAACGTAACGCCAAGGTAATCGATGCTCTCTTTCTTTCTTATGGATGTGTCTTTCAGCACAAAGGCTGCCAGGATTGTGAGGGTGAAGGCCAATGGTATTGCGGTGTGGTATGCATACTGCCATCCGAGGTCCTGGGTTATTACGGCACCTCCTACAAGTCCAACCGCAGCACCAGCCGAGAAGGTGGAGCTCACTATTCCCTGTGCTAGGGCGAGCTTCTCTCTCGGAAGCTGCTCATAGAGCAGGGAAAAGGCGATGGGAAAGAGCCCCATACCGAGTCCCTGAATTGCCCTTATAATGATGAATTCTGATAGGGTCTGAGCGAATCCACCCGCGGATATGGCAAAAGCGTAGACGACGGTGAGCATAACATATATTCTCTTCTTGCCGTAAGTATCCGAGAGCCTCCCGAAGAGGGCTGATGACGCCGTACCTGAGATAATGTAGGCGGTTATGACCCAGGACAGATTCGCGTAGTTCGTCTGAAAATCCTTCCTGAGTACCGGAAGCGCGGGTGTCACGAGGGTCTCGACGTATGTTATCAGAAGACCGGCGAAGGCCATGATAGCTATGGTGGCCTTTGCATGAGCACCGTATTGTGCGTTATTTCTTAACCGACCTTCCTGCAATAGCTCTCACCTTTCTGAGCAAACTGGAATACTTATCGTCCTGGTTGCTGCTTTTGTATTTCAGGGCCTTTCCGAGAATTTTCAAGAACAGATCGTAGTAATCAGATGTCACCTCTCTTGCAGTTTTAAGACTCTCAAGGTCTGGTACGATAGAGTCATCCAGCATGGCGACGTGGGCAAAATCTCTGAAAAGCCTTGCAACCACGGGACTCCTGAATGAAATAAACTCTTCAACATATCTGGATCCCTTCTCCGTGAGAAAGTAGAATATTCTTCTACCATCCCTGCTTGAGGATATGAGATCCTCTTCGGTGAGTTTCTTCAGGGCAGGATAGAGCGTACCGCTGCTCACCCGTCTTGCACCAAAGGATAGTTCTTTCGACAGGCGGTAGGCAGTCATCTGACCAGCCCTGAGAGACAGTAGTATCCGAAGGGCATAGGAGTACTTCATTATCGATTTCGACATATTAGGGTGATATTAAACAGTTGTGGTTCTTGTATAATGTTTATAGCCAGACATTGATGAATATCTGGTCGGGGATACGCAGTTTGGTTCTTGAGGTAAAATACCCTCGTTGAAGGGCATGAGTCTCCCTTCCCTCATCCAGTACCCGGATGGGATGCTCTTCAGGATCGTGTGAGTAAGAGTACACTCAAAAAATGGAGGAGAAGATAGTTATACAAACTATCTAAAGTGCATTATTCTGTTCCACAGAGGAATTCCGCGGGGAATCTCAAATCTGACCTTCAATCACCTATTCGCTTAGTGCTAATGGATTAAAAATTACCCACAGTATGGTGAGGAGATCCAGAATCATTATGCAAATTGGTACAAAAGTTGTGAGCATAGGCCCAGCATAGAAAATGTTGAGAGGACAAAAAATTCCAGCCTGAATTTATCTCAATGAATCAATCACTGCTTGATTTAGAAACAAAAATTATTGATACATAACCTGCAATGGTTTGCATATAGGTGATATATAGTGGAAGAAGAGGTAACCACCATACAGCTTAAGATATCCGTTGTGCAGACACTCAAGAATTTTAAGAAATATTCCGGGGAAATATACAATGAGATTATTCTCAGGTTCATTACTGAAGCTAAAGAAGCTGAGGAGTTGGGTGTTTTTGTACAAAAAGCTCAGGAGACTAAAATGAAGGAGCTCTGGAGTGAGGGATACTACAGCGGTTGGAAAAATGCCTGAAGCTGGAGACGTGATGATCACCAGGGTTAGGTTTGCCGATAACGAAGGTTCAAGGATCCGACCTGCCCTATTTTTATTCGAAGAACCTGGCAATATTGTTATTGCTGGCATCACTACAAACTCAAGAATGAAAAAAAAGGGTTCCAATCACAAGAGCAGAAGGGACTGCTCAGGATAGTGTAATCAAACGGAACTATATCTTCACAATAACGATTGATGCAATAATCAAGACGGTTTTTCATCTCAACGAAGAGAAAGATTGTTCTAAAAGAACTCAGAGAGAAGCTGGAGAGTTTAAATTCCTGAACTTTTACACAAATTACAAACGTGTTCCAGGGTAGTAAATGCCCGGCCCGATAGGCTTCAATCTGTGCGTTCCTTCATATTTTAGTTTCAGGCATATTTTCTTTCGCTGGATCCTGATATTAAAACGTGTTATATACACGGTGAATTTCTAAGATTGGACAATATTTTATATGAGCCGTACATAAATTTACGTGGCCTAAATGATAGTAATTGAATTTGTGTAAAAGCCGGTTGAATATTTTGCATTTTCGCCGGAATAAGAGTGATCTGGATCGCAGGTTTAATTCTGATCCACTCTTTGATGTGGAAGAGGGGAAGGTTGTACGGATTGGAGGTGTGGGATTGATCAGGGATACGAAGGAGTAGACAATGATCAACAAAGAGATTGCAAAGGAATTTGGAACATCAGGAACACGCTCATAAGAAACTACGTACCACGGGGATCAACGAGCACCCGAAGATGAAGAGGAGCTAAAAGCTAGATCCACACAGGGATCATGTAAAGAAGCTGATCGGGAAGTACAACCTCTCCTCCCTAAGGATGCCAGAGGAGATACGCAAGCAGGTACACAAAGGGGACATACCATACTGAAAGAATACTGGGCCAACCTCAGAAAAGTTCGGAAAGTACAGGCGGTGTACCGTTACGAGGTATATCCAGCAAAGCAGTCACAGATGGGCTTCGGAGAATTCGGTCATATGGTGATCGACGGGAAGAGGAAGAAGCTCTACGCTTTCTCTATGAATCTGGGATACTCAAGGATGCGATATGTTGAATTCACAGACATGATAGATCGCCCAACGAAGAAAAAGATGGTAGCAATGTCCATTAGATCAAGAAATCCTCAGAAGGTCAATAAATTGAAGAGCCGATAAACATAATAAAGGAGAAAAGGACAAGATATCGTCAAAGGAACATTTTTCATAGAAGCATTCAAGCTGTCCTATGGCTTCAAGTCTGAGAGGTATAGGATACAATCATATGTCTGATTGCAAGAGGACTTAAGCTACCAACAATAAACTGATGGATCCACAGTTGTTGAACCGCCTACCTAATCCTGACGGGGATCCTGCCTCTGAAAAAAACACCATTCTCATCAGTATGGAATCTGAGCGCGTGAGCTTCCACTCCAGCGTGAAGAGCCCTTTCGAGATTTGACGCAAAGGTGGGATCGGTATCCCAGTTGGGCTCGAAAACCGTGGCGCTCTCAGAAAAAACGAGAACAAGAATTGAGGCGCAGAAACCTTCTTCTCTTAGGTTCATGAGTTCCAGCAGGTGCCTGGAAGCTCTCTTGCTGGGTGAATCGGGGAATCTGGCGATGTTATCACTTACAAGCGTGCATCCCTTCACCTCAACGAAACATCCTCCGATCCTGAAGTCTATTCTGCTTTTTCCCACACGAACCTCGCTCTCGAACTCGTGCGGAAAAAATGAGCTGGCTATCTTACTGTGGAATCTGGAATCTGTGAGCACCCACTCCTCTCCACGCAGGGAGGCCGTGATGGAACACTCAGTTACCGCACCGGTTGTGTCTCTTATGAGGACCTTGTTTCCCGCATATATGAGCTCCGTCAATCTTCCCGGGTCATGGAGATGGCACATTCTCCTGGAGCCGGTCCCGTCCCTGACCGACACCACGAATCTATTTACCCTCTCAATCACGGTCGCTTGCTCAACCGGAAAGGAGAAAGTCAGGATGCGGGCATTCCAGCCCGGATCCAGCAACTGAAGCATTTAGGATATTATTCCAAGGGAACGCCCGGCTTTCCTGAACGCCTCTGTTGCGATGCTGATATCATCTGGGCTGTGAGCAGCGGACGGCATTAACCTTATCCTGGCAGTTCCTCTGGGAACGGTTGGATACACGATGGGCGAGGCGAATATTTTATATTCCTTGTAGAGAAGCTGGCTGAGCTCAAGGGTTTTCTTCTCACTGCCTATCATCACCGGCGTTATGGGTGTCTTGCTTTTTCCAGTATCGAAACCAAAATCAGCAAGTTCCTTCTTGAGCTTTTCAGCATTGCTCCAGAGCCTTTTGAGCGGAGTATCATCGTGCTCCAGGATGCTTATGGCTTTCATGACAGCAGCTGTGTCTCCGGCATTGAGGGCACTGCTGAAGAGAAATGGCCTGGAACGCTGTTTCATAAGGTCCATAAGGCTGGAACTTCCCGAGACAAAGCCACCCATGGAACCCAATGCCTTTGAGAACGTACCCATTTCAACGTCAACCCTATCCGAGAGATGGAAATGGTCAACGATTCCCCTGCCATGGTCCCCAAGAACTCCTTCTCCGTGGGCATCATCAACGTAGACCATGGCATCATACCTTTCGCCGAGCTCGGTTATCTCCTTCAACGGGGTAATGTCACCGTCCATGCTGAAGACACCATCACTAATTATGAGTGCTTTTTTTCCTTCTCTCCTGTGCTCCTTCAGGTTTCTCTCGAGATCATCCATATCCATGTGTTTGTAGACATATTTCCTTGCGGAGCTGAGGCGAACGGCATCTATTATGCTGGCGTGGTTGAGTTCCTCACTGAACACAACATCCTGTTTGTTAACCAATACCGGAACAGCCGCAATGTTTGCAAGCAGTCCACCCTGATAAACCACGGCACCCTCCATATGCTTGAATTCCGCTACCTTCTCCTCAAGCTGTCTATGGAGATCGATGGTTCCGGCTATAGATCTCACCGCACCTGCCCCAACACCGTACTTCTCAATGGCCTCTATGGCCGCTCTTCTTATGTCGGGGTGATTTGCGAATCCGAGATAGTTATTGGAGCACATGTTGAGGTATGTATCGGATTCAATTCTTACATACGGCCCCTGAGGGCTTCCTATGGTTCTTATGGGAATATACCTTCCCTCCTGTTTCAGACTCTCTATCTCATCCTTTGCCCAGTCAGTTCTCTTCATGTGAATCACATATTGTATGAAATCGGAATTAATAAACCGATCACATGAAAATGAGGAATCCTGCTTCAATGAGAACATTCTGTCCTCTGCATTTTCCATAGGGAGATCAGGGTGGCGCCAGAGCATCCAGCGTGCATGTGGTTGTGATTTAACCATGAGCAGCAAAGAGAAGAGGTAATAATTTAACGGTTCCTGAGATATGGTTAGGTCATGACAATCATGGTTACAGGTTCATTTGGACAGGTCGGTACAGAACTCCTCGAGAGCCTCGTACAGATTCAGGGCCATTCAGAAGTTCTGGCCACCGATATCAGGATCCCCGATGGTGATTACGAATTTGAAACAGAGGTTCTGGATGTGACGGATCAGGAGCGGATCAGGTACCTGATAAAGAAGCATTCCGTGACGTCCATTTTCCATCTTGCCGCCATTCTATCTGCTCTGGGGGAAAGGATGCAAGATAGGGCATTTGATGTGAACCTGACGGGTACCTTCAACATTCTGAAGGCAGCCAGAGACCTCGGGGTCGAAAAGGTCATAATTCCGAGCACAATAGGTGTTTTTGGAAGTGAGACGCCCAGGGAGAATGTGCCCGCAGTTACCGTGGAGAGGCCGGAGACGATGTACGGCATAACGAAGGTTGCTGCAGAACTTTTATCATCCTATTTCAGGAGATCCTTTTCACTTGATGTCAGGGGTGTTCGGTATCCAGGACTCATCAGCTACAAGACAGTTCCAAGTGCTGGAACAACGGATTATGCGGTTGATATGATTCGATATGCCGTTGCAGGAAAAGGTTATGTCTGTTATCTCAAACCAGATACGGTGCTGCCCATGATGTATATGCCGGATGCCATAAATGCGCTCCTGAATGTGTGGTTGGCTGATGGTGAAAAACTGCGTTATGCGCTGGAGTACAACATTCAGGCCTTCAGTTTCTCTCCGGCTATGCTTGAGAAGGAACTCAGGACCCACTTTCCAGATTTCCGCGTCGATTACAGGCCTGATTATAGGCAGGGAATTGCAGATTCCTGGCCATCGAGCCTTGATGTGACAGATGCGGTTCGAGACTGGGGGTTCAGCTGCGATTACGATTTTAAAACAATGGTAAGTGATATGATTGAGCACCTTGAAGGAAAGCAAACCCATTGGGAAAAATGATGGAAGGTTTAAGTGTGCCCTTCTGAAGTATGCGCACTCGGATCCCCTGTCCCTTATGCTCGGGAATCTCTGTAGTCAGGCTCGGTCATCGCCCGCCTCCAACCTCCACAATGTTTTGGATGGCCATGTCGATGTAGCGATGGTCTCGGTCCTGTCGTACTTTGATAACAGGGATACGCTAAAGATCCTTCACGGCCCCACGATCCACTCCCTTTACACCACAGGATCGACGCTTCTCATATCCAATGGTGCCCCAATGGAAAGGACAATGAGGATAGCGAAGACCCCGGAGACGCGAACCACCGAGGCGTATCTCTCTATTATCCTGAAGTCAATGGGGATAGACTTCACGTTCACAGATGCCGGATTTCCAGATGCAGACTCACTCCTCGAAAATTCAAGCCATGCCCTTATAATGGGTGATGAGGCCCTGAAGGTATATGGTAGCAGGCACAGGATCCTGCTTGATGTGGGATATGAACTTCAAAAACTCTTTCACATATCCCCGCTGTATGCGGTAACTGTTGCCAGAAGTGATCTTGAGGCTGATGTTTCATTTCTCACCCAGGGGGCCATCTCCACCGGTGAAAGAAATTTGAGGAAAACCTGTGCTGAAGGCTCATCGCGGAGGCTCGGTATACCGTACCATATCCTCAGATGGTACTATGATCTTATCAAATACAGCTTTGATTCAAGGGTGATGAAAAGCCTTGAATTTATTGAATCAAGACTTCAAGAGGATAACTGAGCACTCACTCAAGGGGCGTCTCTGAAAACTTAAATATAGTAAAATAACCTTACTTCCGCATGTTTGTAGAGAAGTTTCAGACCATTTCGAATGGGTTCACCTTTGATGATGTTCTCATACTGCCGTCCAAGACTTCGATCGAACCCCGGATGGCGGATGTTTCATCGCGGGTCACGAGAAACATCCAGCTGAATATTCCAATAGTGAGTTCTCCCATGGATACCGTTACCGAAGTGGCCATGGCGGTTGCCATGGCCAGAAATGGAGGAATAGGGATAATTCACAGAAACCTGTCGATGAACAGTCAGATGTCGATGGTTTCTGAGGTCAAGAGAGAGGAGTCCCTTAAAATAAGGGATGTTCTAACCGTTGATCCCGATACTACCATTGAGGAGGCCAGGGTTATAATGTCCTCCAGGCACATTGCAGGTCTGCCGGTTGTTTCAGGCGAAAAGCTCGTCGGGATCGTGACAAAAAGAGATCTTCTTTTTGCCGGAGCTGGGAAGAAGAAGGTCAGGGACATAATGGTTTCAGATGTTGTTTATGCTGAAGATAGCATTGAGATCGACAGGGCCATCAGTATTCTCTACGAACACAGGATAGAGAAACTTCCCCTCGTTGATTCAAAGGGAAGGGTCATTGGTCTCATAACAGCTAAAGATATTGTCACCCGACAGCAGTTTCCAGATGCCACGAGGGATGAGGATGGACAGCTGATGGTGGGTGCCGCTGTGGGCCCTTTCGACATAGAGCGGGCGGTGAATCTGGAGAAGTCTGGGGCCGACATCATAGTTGTTGATACAGCACATTCACACAATGAAAATGTCATGTCATCTTTGAAGAAGATGAGATCCAGGATCTCCGTTGATATGATCATCGGTAACATAGCAACCAGGGCTGCCGCGGAGGATATGATCTCTCTCGGTGCAGACGGTCTTCGGGTTGGAATAGGTCCCGGATCCATATGCACAACAAGAATAGTGGCCGGGGTCGGTGTGCCGCAACTCACAGCCATTGCAGACGTTGCAGATGTGGCGAAGGAGCACGGCGTTCCGGTCATCGCTGATGGTGGCATCCGTTACTCTGGTGACATTGTGAAGGCAGTTGCAGCTGGAGCCGATGTTGTTATGTTGGGCTCGCTCCTAGCTGGCACCGAGGAGAGCCCGGGCGCAGAAATAATCCTCAACGGAAGGAAGTACAAAACCTACAGGGGAATGGGGTCTCTGGGAGCCATACAGGTTGGGATATCCGATAGGTATGGCAAAATAGGCCAGTCAAAGTACGTCGCAGAGGGTGTTGAGGGGGCTGTTCCCTACAAAGGGAAAGTATCTGAAGCACTCTTCCAGCTTATAGGCGGTCTCAAATCAGGTATGGGTTACACCGGATCAGCCACAATAAAGGATCTTCAGGAAAAGAGCAGATTCATAAAGATCACCACCAGTGGCCTGAAAGAAAGCCATCCCCATGACATAAGGATAATGGCAGAACCACCTAACTACCAGCTGTTTCAGGTCTGAGATCTGGGCCCGAGCTCTCTGAGAATGCGGGACACCGAGAGGAAGTTGAGCTTGAACGATTCCATCTTCTTGGGGTTCCGGAGAATGGCGGCCGGGTGATACTGGGGCACCACCTCATATCCCTGCAAGTGAATTCTTTTCCCCGCTATCTCTGATATTTTTGGAAACCTCTGGTTGAGAACTAAACCAAGAGCACGCAGAGCTGAGTTACCCATGGGCACTATTATCCGGGGCTTCACCATCTCAATCTCCTGGCGCAGGTAGGGGGAGCACTTTCTGATCTCACCAATTCTTGGAGAGGCACCATTTTTCGGTCTGCACTTCACCGCATTTGTTATGTAAATCTCCTCTCTGCCGATACCTGCATCTCGCAACACTGAATCGATGAGCTTTCCGCTTCTTCCCACGAAGGGTGAACCCTCCATCTCCTCTGTTCTCCCGGGGGCCTCACCGATGAAGAGCAGATCTGACTCTGGAGACCCGTGACCGCAAACCGCCCTTCTCCTGTAGAGGTGCAGGTCACAATCCTTGCATATAAGGATCCTGTCACACATTTCTGCAAAGGGAATCATTGCCAACCGATTAGCTTTTCAGACTATTTATTGGTTCCTCAACACTGCCACCATTTTTCAAATCTTCAAAGGGTTTATACGCTTCGCAATAACAGGATGCAAAGAATAATAAATTACGAAGTCTCATTTGAAAAAAGTTTTTCCACCAGCCATTCGGGCGAGAAAGGGATGAGGTCATCTGGGGCCTGCCCTACGCCGATGTAGTATATGGGCTTCTTCAGTTGATGTATAATGCTTATCACAGAACCACCCCTGGCATCCGTATCAAGTTTGGTGAGGATAACTCCATCGTATGTGATCTCCTCCAGAAACGTCTTTGCCTGTTCTATGGCGTCCTGGCCCGTGAGTGCATCGAGAACCAGAATGGTGAGATCCGGTTTTGCGACCCTCTTTATTTTCTTCATCTCCTGGATGAGGTTCTTGTTGGTCTGCATCCTTCCGGCGGAATCTACCAGAACGAAATCAAATCCCCGGGCCTTTGCCCTGTTTACAGCATCGAAGGCCACTGCGGCGGGATCGGCTCCCTGCTTCTGCTTTACAACATCGGCACCAACCTTATCTCCGAGCATCTGGATCTGCTCGATTGCTCCAGCCCTGAAGGTATCAGATGCCGAGATAACCACCCTCCTCCCTCTCTTCCGCAGGAGATGGGCGATCTTTGAGATGGTTGTCGTTTTACCGCCTCCGTTCACACCAAGAAAGAGTACAACGAATGGTTTCTTTTCTTCACGGAACGGATCGGATGGGTCCACGTATTCTGCCATGAGTTCCAGCAGCGATTTTTTCAGGGCATTGCGGTAGTCCTCAACTCTTATCTTCCTTCCGAGGGATGAGAGATTCTTCTCCATCAGATCCGCTACGTAATCGGCCGTTTCCACATCCACGTCATTTTCGGCCAGAGCGGTGAATACATGATCTCTAAGCTCACGGATTTTCAGAAAACCTTCCGAACCTCTCGAAACAACATCCCTGAGCCTCTTTCTCAGGCGATCAAGCATCTTTTCCCTTGCCCTCTGCTGTGGCGGCCCTCTGCAGGAACATTAACAGAGCCTCATATCTGTTAACCAGCTCTTTCCTTCTTGCATAGAGATTCTTTATGGTGGAGGTGATCTGTTCAAGACTTTCCTCAACGTGCTTCCTGGCTTTTTCAACATCCTCCTCCACGAACACGTCTGAACCTATTGGCACTATGATCCTTTCGGGTTCCTCTATCCTCACTGGAATGAATATTCCGGATCCGATGGACATCTTCTGATCGTTGGATTTGAATATCTCAGGGTCCGAGAGAATGGATATTGTTGTGTTTACCTCAGCCGAAAGAGTTTCAAGGCTTTTGATCTGATTCTCAGTAGAGTCTATCAACTTCCTGTAGTAACTGAGTTCCTCCGTGATATCCTTTTGCTGTTTCTCCTCCATCTTACTAACTCCCGTATATTTTCTTGCTTTCTGCCAGTGCCTCTAACACGGGCATGCTGTCTCCCGATAAATAGCTTATCAGTGCCCCTCCACCTGTCGATACATGGGAGATGTACTTCGTGAGCCCCATCTTATTCAGGGCGCCTATCGTGTGACCGCCACCCACAACCGTGTGGGCATTTGAGTTGGCAACAGCGTAGAAAATGGATTCTGTACCGGCTGCATAAGGCTCGAATTCATACATACCCAGGGGGCCGTTCAGGAAGATGGCATCTGCCTTCTCTATTATTGAGGAGAAGGTTGCTATGGAATCGATTCCGATGTCTGCGATGGTTTCGTCATCCGGAACGGTTTCCCCGGCCTGAATATGTCTCTGTGATGGCATCAGTATGAAGTCAGAGGGCAGCACTATCCTATCTCCATATCTGCTGAGAAGATCCCTGCAAGCCTCAATGAGTTCATCCGATTTCTTGTTGTTCTTCACGATGAACTCTCTGTTTTTCTTTCCTATATCTATTCCCTTTGCCCAGAGGAAGGCGTTTGCAACAACACCGCCTGTTATGATGGTATCTGTAATGGAATTTTTAAGGAACTTACCGGCCACGTTTATGCTATCACTTATTTTAGCACCCGCCAGAATGGCGATCTTGTTGTTTCCGTTGCCAGACTTGAATTTCTGAAGCGCTTCAACCTCCTTTTCGATCAGTTTGCCGGCAATATTGGGCAGGACAGATCTGAAACCTATGAGTGTGGTCTGTGGTCTATGTATCGCGGGAAATGCATCGATGATGTAATAGTCCATCAGATCTGAAAGACCTTTCACGATGTTAGAGTTTCTCATAGCCCTGGCATCGTCTCTGTTGATGAGAAGCTCTTCTGAGTAGAACCTGGTGTTTTCAAGCATGATGATGTCATCAGGCTCCATGCTCGAGACATCCTTCCTGACCTGACCTCCAAAGAGCTGATCTATGAATTTTACCTCCCTGCCCAGAATCCTGGAAAAGGCTCTGGCATGGCCTCTGAGGGACATGAAATCTGCCTTTCCAGGTCGGCTCTGGTGGGCCAGCAGCACGATTTTTGATCCCTCCAGAGACTCTATGGTCTCAACGTGAGAATAAAATCGCTCGAAGCTGAGAATTTCACCCGTCTGGGGATTAACCGGAGAATTCACATCAAGCCTCACAAAAACCGTCTTGCCCCTGAAATCAAAATCATCCATGGTGAGGAAGTCAACAGACTTAAGGCTCATACACAGTTATTGCAACAGTGTAATATTTATTTTCGCCAGTTGCCCATCAAAGAGAAAATAAATCACCATCCGAATGGTTCTGGTATGGGCTTTAAAGGCATTCACCGGTAAACAGGAGAAACCACCAGATTTGTAATGCGAACCGATGTGACTGTGGATAAAATCGCCTCATACATTCTGTTTAAATAAATGCTGGGATTAACCAGTATGCAACTCCTTATAACTGCTGCCGGCTCGGGGACGCGGTCAGGGCTCGATGGTCATCTGAGGAAGGAGATACTTCCCATATACGATTGCAGGGAAGGTCGCCTCGTTCTACGCCCCATCATAGATGTGATCATTAACCGCTATAACAACCTCGGAATAAGGAATACGGTGGTTGTCCTTGCACGTGGAGACCAAAGGACGGAAAGCTATCTCAGGGAGTACTTCCCCGACGTGGAGATCGTGTATCAGGAGAGAAGGCATGGTTTTGGTGACGCTGTGTTGAGTGCATCTGATTACATCAGCGGTGATTTCATCCTGAACGCAGGAGACGGGCTGATATTCAACGATGCCCTGCTCAGGGATTTTGTGCAAATGTCATTTTCAAAAAGAGGAAGTATATGTCTGGCCCTGATGGAGGTAGACGATCCGCGTAGATACGGCGTTGCGACTGTTGAGGGAAAAGCCCCTATATACACCGTGCTGGGTCTGGAGGAGAAACCTCAGAATCCCAGATCAAACCTCGCTCTGATGGCAGTGTACAGACTTTCTCCGGAAATATTTACCGAGCTCAGGGCTGTCCACTCAAATAATGTCGAGTTAACTCCTTCCATAAACAGCCTAATAGAGAAAGGCACTCCGGCAAATGGTATGGTGTTCAGCAGGAAAGAGTGGTTGAGTGTGGGTGTGGCAGAAAGATACGTGGACGTTCTCCAGAACACACTGGAGAAATCATCTCCGTGCCTTTAGCATATCAAGGCCAGAACTCTTTCTCCATGATGTTTTTGGCATAATAACGTGACGCAACCGATCAAGCCTTCTCCTGTGCCTGTTTATGTCACTAAGGATTATGGAAAGCTCATCTTCAAGTGTTCTTACTGTTCTGTACCCGAGTTCAAAAAGCTTTTTATGCTCAGGGTTGTAGTAATGCTCCTCCATCTCAACCCTCGGATTGGGCACGTGCTCAATGGTAACATCTCCACCGTACAGCTTTCTGTATATTTTTGAAACCTTGTTCGCCAGATCAAGGACGGAGTAATGCTCGTAGAACTGGTTGAAAACCCTGTACTCGCCGTTTTCCGGAGGATTTTCTATTCCAATGGTGAGACATTGAATACTGTCCTCCAGTGACAGGAAACCTCGGGTTTGCCCTCCTTTTCCGTAAGGTGTTACAGGCATTTTCGCAATAGCCTGTGCGCAGAACCGGTTGAGTGCGGTACCCCAGACCTCATCAATGTCGAACCTCGTGTAGGCGCCCGTTTCGGTTATCTCCCTCGTCCGCGTTCCGTAGACAACCCCCTGCATAACATCCGTTATCCTCGTTTTCCACAGCTTGTTGGCGAACATCAGGTTGTTGGAATCGTGGACCTTTGTCCAGTGGTACCAGGAACCGGCGAATTTCGGGAATGGAAGATAATCTCTGCGGCCGTGGTACTCAACTTCAAAGAAACCTTCCGGTATATCAATGTTCGGCGTTCCGTATTCGCCCATTGTTCCCAGTTTAACGATATGAGCATCCGGTTTGATATCCTTCACCGCATACAGAAGGCTCATGGTGCTCTGAATATTCCCGTGCATGGTGCTAAGTGCATGCTTCAGGTCGATCATAGAATAGGGAGCGGATCTCTGCTCAGCAAGATGAACTATGGCATCGGGTTTGTAGCGCTTTATCACATCGTAGATCACCTTCGGATCACTGGCATCACCTCTCGTGAATTCTATGCCTTTGCCATAAGTATCCTTAACTCTCTCCACTCTCTTGGAAAAGCTCAGGAGGGGAAGGAGGGAATCCGACCCAACCTCTCTTACCCTTCGTCTCGTGATGAAGTTATCGAGACCGTAGACATCATGGCCTCTTGAGATCAGCCTTAGGGCGAGGGACCACCCGATGTAGCCATCTATCCCGAGTATCAGTACTTTCATGACAACGTATCATGCAGTATGATATTAAACCAACGGAAAGCAAGTGAGCCACTGCCATTAGAACCGTAGCAGGCATCAGAAGATCGAAGGGTAGCGAACGCAGAATGGTATTATACCACCGGGACATGACCCTCCGTGTCACTCGAGTTTCTGTCAGTGTTTATACCCATGTTCGTGGTTATCGATCCCTTCGGCTCTCTGGTACTCTTCTCGGGGTTGACGCACAATCTGCCAGAAAAAAACCGTCGTGTCATCATACGTGACGCCACCATATATGGATTCTTCATACTCCTGTTTTTTATAATATTTGGCAATATAATACTTGATTTCTTTGGAATATCCATTGAGGCTCTCGAGGTTGCTGGTGGAATAATTCTTCTCCTGATGGGAATTCAGATGGTGCGTGGCATTGAAAAACCCGTTTCCTCGAGCTCATCTGATCCCTCGGAGGTCCAGGATTTTGGCATAGTGCCTCTCGCAACCCCTATGCTTGCTGGACCCGGTGCAATATCTCTTGTGATAATACTGTCCAATGGGGGTTTCATGACCCAGGTCATGACGATCATCTCAGCCATAATACTCTTCGCTCTTGTTTACGTTTTCTTCAGTTTTTCAAGCAGGTTGATGGAGCTCATAGGGAGCAAAACGATGAAGGCCACGACACGGGTTTTCGGTCTTCTCGTAGCAGCCTTTGCGATACAGTACTTCATCAACGCAATGATCTCTCTGAAGCTGATAAAATAGTCAGGGAGACATTGTTGTTATGACCCTGTCAACCATCTCGTAAAATTCACTGCTTCGTGTGTTTCTGGGCCTCGGGAGATCGATGGAGATCTCGCCTATCACCCTTCCTGGTCTGTGACTCAGAATGACTATCCTATCACTCATCTGAACTGCCTCATCGACGTTGTGAGTAACCATAAGAACCGTTTTTGGAGGGAGCTCTGGGTTTTCCCAGAGATCCAGGAGCTCCTCCCTGAGGGCCTGAGCAGAAAAAACATCCAGACCCACAAATGGCTCGTCCATAAGTAAAATATCCTCCGCAACCGAGAGAGATCTGGCGATAGAGACCCTCTGCTTCATTCCACCAGAGAGTTCCCTGGGATATGCCTTTTCAAACCCGTCAAGCCCCACCATCTTCAGATACTTTTTTGCGATGCTCTCCCGTTCCTTCTTATCGCGGACGAACGATTCAAGAACCACCTCAATGTTCTTGATCACGTTGAGCCAGGGAAAGAGGGCGTGGAACTGAAACACCATTCCAATACGGGGATTTGTATCCCTGAGAGGTTTACCCTCAAATAGGAGCTCACCAGATACTGGAGTGATCAGGCCGAGGATCATCTTCAGGATGGTGGACTTACCACATCCCGAGGGTCCTATGAGTGTTACAAATTCCCCTCTGTTTACGGTAAAACTTACATCCTGGACCGTTACTACTTCCTTTGTTTTATATTTGAACGACATCTTCACATCGTTGACTTCAAGTAGAGGGGAAACCACGAACCTAAAATGTCTGTTCATTAATCTTTTTTGTTGTCCTCTTGAAAATCAAGACCGTGTGAGAACTGGATGATGATACCTTTTTCTGGTTTAGATAACCGCACACATCCTTAACCCCGACCCCGTTAAATTGGGGACATAATGCAAAAGATTTTTAAAACCATGGCAATGATCTTCCACCTGAAAAGTGGTGTTTGTATGTTCAGAAGGAAAAAGGAGGGTGCAGATGATGATCTGGATGATACCGAGTTCAGGGTATATCCAGATTATCCACTGAAGATGTGTCCTCTCTGTTCCAGAAGCTACGATGACGGTTCATCTTTCTGCAGATATGATGGCCAGAAGCTCGCTATAGTTGATGTGAAAACCATATCAGGAACACGGAAGGAGATTAAATGCCCGTACTGTGAGAATACCGTCGTACCCGTGGATCACGGTATCTGTCCCATATGCAGAAACGTCATAGTACCCTCGTCTTCCGGTAGAGGTATGAGGATCCGCCTCAGAGTGGAGGGCCTCTATCCCATCGATATAGATGAGTTTCCATACCGTTTTGGCAGGAAGGACATCTCCAGGCTTCCACACTCTGAGTACATCAATCCGTATCATCTGGAGTTTTCAGTTGTGGATAACCGCATAATGATCAGGGATCACAGGTCTCTGAACGGCACGAAGCTTAACGAGACGGTTATAGGAGGTAAGAATAAGAGTTACGGTTATTTTGCGGTTCGTGATGGTGATACAATAGAGCTTGGTCTCAATGAGGATAAAAAGGGATTGATTAAAATGAAGGTATCTCTTTATGAGTGGTAGGCCCGGTTTCATCAGCACAGTCATTGGGAGATTGTTCTGAATGGATTACGCGGCTGTGAGAAAGGCACTGTTTTACGTTGAATACGGATCCATACTCGTATTTGCACTTCTGCTTCTTTCAGCTTCTTCCATAGGTTACGATCCCCTTACCCTTTACTTTTCAAGTGGACAGATAGAGACTTTTATAGTGATATTCATAGGGGTTGTGTGGGCCATACTCATCGCCATGGGTAAGGCCGGCCTTGACACAGACTCAAACTCACATCTCAGCAGGGCGTCAAGAGCGGTACTTCTTTTCTTTATGTTCTTCTCTACATTCTTCTCCTGGAATTTCCTGTACGAAAGTGTACCGGCTTACTATCAGATGATCCTGGTGGTTTCATTCATCCCTCTCTACACCTTTCAGGATCTGAGGAAGAAGAAGCCACAATCCAGCGAATCACCTACCCATCTTGGCCGAAACATTGCAGTTTTTCTCTCTGTTATTTTCTCTGAATATATGATTCTGTTCGGGTTCATCCAGATTGAGCTCATAGCACTCTTCTCCCTCATTTTCACCCTCCTGTCTTTGGGTGGAAAAACCGCTTACTCAGAGAGGATATTCCTCTCTGTGAGGATAATTCTACCAGTATCAATATCATTTGTTCTTTTTGAGTATTACGGCCTGTACGGGATTCTCAGGTTGAATGGAGTCATTGCATATGCCCTTCTCGGTCTGGCAGCTATTCTCATATCGGTGGGGCTGGTATACTTCAGGGGAAGAAAAGTGATATTCATCTCCTCGATGGTTGTGTTGTTTATATCTGGAATATTTGGCATAGAGGAGCTTTTCCATTTTTACAATAATTACGCCACACTCCTGTTAATTGCTACGATCGTTACGGGCTGGTTTATCTGGCTTTCTGGAAAGGCAACGCTTGAGGATAACAGGAACATTGGGGACTCATTCAAGATCGTTAGATCCGGAAGGCTATATTTTGCACTGGTTCTTGCCATTGCTGCTTATGGATACTTTCGGCTCTTCAATTACCAGTTCCTCGATGTTGCGTCTGTCTCCTTACCCGTTCTTGAGGGCACATTCGTCAACACTCTGAATTACATACTGAACAACACCACCGGTATTACCTCTATCATAATCATTGGTGTGATGGGTATTGCTGTTGCCATCGGTTCCAGAAAGATAAATGTCATCCTATTTTCCATCCTGATTCTTTTGTTTTTCGCCGGGCTCCACGACATCGCAACTATCAGGATTAAGGGGGTGTGGGACTTACCATATGATCTTGGTAGCATTGTTGCGATAATCGTAACCATTCTGGTTTTCTACGAACCCACCTTCAGGTTCCTGCGTTCCTATACATCTAGGATACCAAGAAAATTCTCTCTTAGTTTTCAGATAGGTTCCGCCTCATATCTGTACGGCCGTTTCGATGTTGATACCCGCATTGACAAGAAGAACAATAAGGATTTTCTTGGGGCCGGTGGGTTTGCTTACGTTTTTCGGGGTAGGGATATGCTCACCGGCCGGAGCGTGGTCTTAAAAATGCCCAGGGTGTTTGACGAGGAATCGAAATCGGAGAAGGAGAAAAAATTTCTGCTTCAGGAATCAATGCGACAACTCTATGAGGAAAGCAGAATACTTTCCAAGGTGAATTATCCCGGTATAGTAAAGTTCGTGGGCTACCTGCGCGACGGAGATCGCCATTTTCTGGCTGAGGAATATGTGGATGGAAAGAACATGTCACGTCTTCTGGGGGATCGGCAGAAAAGGGGAGTGGCGTTCGACGAACAGGAAACTATCGAGATAGCACTGAACCTTCTCTTTTCTCTGAACTATCTACATCTTCACGATATATACCATCGTGATCTCAACCCAGGAAACATCGTACTTACAAAATCCGGACCGGTGATAATTGATTTCGGGACCTCAAAGAGTTTCGCAAACAGAACCTCCACAGCCTTCTTTACCCACAGCCAGAGAATCGGCGTTCCATGTTACCACCCTCCTGAACTGGATCTGATAGATAAAATAAGCATATCTCCGGCTTACGATACCTTCTCCATCGGTGCGTTGATGTGCTCAATGCTAACCGGAGAATTCCTGGATGCCAGTGAGATGAAGAAGAGATATGGTTATGAATTCATTACTCAGGAGTACCTCCAGATGGAGATAAGGCCAAAGTGTTCTGACTGGCTTTTTGGGATAATATCCAGATCGCTTTCCTATAAACCCGAGGAGAGATACCAGAGCGCATTTGAGATGATAGCTGATCTACTTGGCATATACGGAAACTTCCTCGTAACAGATCTTGGAATTATATATCCTCTTGAGATAAACTATGTGTATGATGTTATAATATCACCACACGTGAAGGCTCCAGTACCTTCAAAAAGTGTTATTCGGAGCAAACAGATCAAGGTGCTTGGAAAAGGAAAAAATTCAGAGGTTAAAGTTGGCGAGATCTCCTATTCTAAAAGCACTGGATGGTTCAGATACAATTCAAAGAGCAAAGTGGCAATATATGCGAAGGAGACGGGCTCACTCGCGGAGAAGAGGAACTCTATTTCGCTGATCCCGAGGAAAATATACTCATTCACGCCGGATCTGAAGTTCGGTTCCTTCTCGGTTTACACTGTAAGGGGTCATTGAATGGATATTGGAACTGTTAGTATAAAGGGAAAGGTTAGGGAAAGGGACGAGGATGCTATCCTGGTTATTCTCAACGAATCGCTGTATGAGGGGAAATCTCGAGAGGTGTGTTTCTGTGCTCTCGCTGATGGCATGGGAGGTTTGCACGGAGGAGATGTTGCAAGCAGAATCGCCATCAGAACCATGGAAAGTATAGGGAACAAGTTGATTTCTCAGAACATAACCGATACCGATATGATTTTTTCAGAAATCTCCGATGGTTTTGAGAGAGCGAACAGGAACATAGTTGAATTCTCTCGGGAAAAAGGTATTGAAAGCATGGGCACAACGATGATTGTGGTATACTACACCGATGGGTTCTACTTTGTGGGTAATCTGGGGGACAGCAGGGCTTTTCTGTTCAACAACCGTAAAGTCTCCACCCGCACGGTGGACCACTCTCTTGTCCAGACAATGGTTCTGTCCGGTGAACTTTCTGAAGAGGAGATGTCAACTCATCCACGGAGAAATGAACTTACCAGGGCGCTTGGAATTGGTTTCAACAAACCGGATCTCTACAAATGGCGTGCCTTCAACGGGGATGCTCTCCTTCTCTGCTGTGATGGGCTATGGGAATCCCTCGATCGAGAGACCCTCGCTCTGTCTGCAAATTCCAAAATGAGTGCGCAAGAAACGATTCTTCAACTCTCAGAACTGGCCAACGAATTTGATGGAAGTGACAATATATCTGCTATATTGTTCAGGCCACGGATCAGACGATCAATGGAGAAGTACAGTAAGAAACCAACCATAAGGATAACGAGCCAGTGATTATGTCGTTGTGTTCAATGTGATTTTTCCTCCAAGATGCGTGTGCAAGGGGAGGTGTTACGATTGGTAATTCTCATCCCAGCAATGTTAACGTATTGAAGTTATAAATAGTAAGATTAAAAATTTATAATACACAAAAAATTTAGAAAAGATTGATCTGCTGCGTGAGCAGGCTGTTAAGCCCGGATGTTGAAACCAGCGAGGTTCCAGAGTACTGAATTAGTATGAAATAGCTCTTGAAGTGGGCCACAACAGTCTGAGTGTAGATCATCTTATGGAATTCCATTGACGAATGGCTCCCTGTGACAATTATGACCATGGCGCCACTCACGTTCTGCTCAACCGTGGCATTGTGATCAGAACTGAGCATGTAGAGTAAATCCGTGAAGAGTGTATCGGGCATATTCGAATTCTTGAATTTAACAAATGATATGGCAGTCTTGTTCAGGTGACCGGAAGAGTATCCCATTACCGCCACCTGCGACAGATTTCCGAAAGTCTGGTTAATAAGCATCCTGACTGTGGAGGTTTGCCCCTTAAGGCTCGGAGAGAACTCGTTGATAATTCCCTGTGGATTATTAATCTCGATATTGATGCCAAAAACGCTGTTCCACGATCCTCCTATGGAGGTACTCAGATCGTTCGTAGAAACGAAGATGCTATTAACACTGGGAGTTGATTGCGATGACAGTAGTGACAGTTGCTGACCGTACAGTGCGGTGAAATTGGACATTGGTATATTTATTGGGGTCATGTATAAAATTACAATGATGCTGCTTCCCTTGTAACCCATCAGCATTGAGATATACTGGTGTGATGGATCAATATGCGAGGAGTTATGGTAGGTCCACATGTAGATGTAGGGCGCAGAGGAGAGCGTCCCCTTGTAGACCTTCATGGTGTTGTTCACGAACACATCAGGGATTTTTGAATTCACGTAGGTAAAGGTTGCGTTGGCATCAGCGCTATTTCTGTAGTTCGCTATACCCACAGAAGCGAATCCATGGTATTTGGTTGGAGAAAAGATGGAGAACTGGAATGAGGAGATGTTCCCGTAGACGCTCTGGCTGGGAGCTGGGATCTGCGAATAGGGCGTGTACATATAATTGTTGCTTCCAGAGGGGAACATAGAGGGGCCACTCATATCACCCATGAATGAGGAGAGATTCCCGGCAGTACCATACCCAGAACTTGCTCGGTTCCACTTCCCACCCAGTGATTTATTAACAGCCGATGAACTCACCACATTTGGAGCGAACTTATTAGCGGTGGTGCTGGAACCGGGTAGTTTTAGGGATCCGCCCATGTATGCCATACCGACTACTATTCCTATTATAACCAATATTACTACAATCGCTACACCTGCTTTCTTCATCACTTTATCAACGAAATTGTATATAAAAATATTTGGGTATGGTGGCATTGCGTGTATTGGCGACAGCTTACGTAATGTTCTAAATGTGTTTCGTAGCGGCCCAAGTTTTGTGTATTTATAACGGATACCTCTCTTAAATTTCAAAGTCACTTGCATTTTTGCATCCCAGTTAATGATATAAATCGAATCAGTTGGTGAGCATCCTATTATGCTCCAGGTCAAAAATAGTGTTTGTGTAAATCAAGGTTACACACAAACACCATACATCATATGCAATATCATGCCAGCTTCTTGTCCAGTAAGAAACCGTTGGCAATATAGTCTGATCTCACTGAACCATTGTTGTTGAAGTTCCTGGCTGTGTGTATGCCATATACAGTGAAGTTCCCAAAGAGAATGGTTAAGTTTGTTATTTGCGTCCAGTTGTTGTTCAGTGGATTAAACAGCTCCATGCCCGTTGTGAGCTGCCCCACTGTCAACCATTCCTCCGTTCCATTTGGCAGCTTAACGAATATTGGCTGGTCTTCCATGCCGGACACAAACAATTCTCCATTGTTTATGCTGGTTATCATGGAAACGTTGTTCTCAATAACACTGGTTACTGTTGTCTCCATTAACCTGCCAGTCTGGATATTATATGAGAGTGTCTTCATGCCCGGGCGAAGATTCTGTACCATAATGCTTGATCCATCAGCGAGTGTAATGTTGGTTCCTGTGAGGACACAACCACCACCTGAACCCGGGGAGTCTGGCTGTGCATATACATAGGCAAAGACTGTGGGTACCTGTATGCTGGCACCATCAACCTCCAGGTTCTGGCTTGTGTAACCGATGTAGAGCTCCGGGGGATTGCTGCTTAAACTGCTATATTCTATCCAGGAAACCGCATAATCCATATCCTGGCTTCCCCACTGAATAAATGCCAGAGTTTCACCAAGGGCAGAAGACACAAATCCTCCTATGGTGGCTGCAACAGCTGCGGCATCCCCTATTCCAAGTGTAGCTACCCCCAGAACTATCGCACCTGCACCTATTCCTATACCGGCCAGAGCAGCATAGTTGGTGATATGACTATAAATTAACCACGATGAAATTTCGTACCAACCCGGGGCACCATTAATGGGCCATGAATTATTGTGATATTTTAAGGTCATGTACGGTTGCTGCTCGGGATAATAGGTAGGCTGTGTTTTTCCTACACCTCCCATTATGCTGCTTGCATTGTGTACAATCTGGGTAATCGCAATATCGGTCTGGAACTCTCCCGTTGGTACATAATAAGATTGTCCAGTTACGGGATTATAATGTATCTCATATAGCTCGTAATTGGCAACGGTCAGATTCCCACGAATGTAAGCGTAACTCCAGCCATAACCAGTGGAATTTGTAACACCACTTGGTTGGTAAGCAAGGATTGTGTATGCTCCTGTATTGACACCATTGGAAGTCCCAATGCTTATCTGAACATTGCTGGAGCTGTATGGATTGATGATCTGGCCCATTACATCCGTGGTCTTGCTCCCGGCGTAAAGAACTTCACCTGCTTCTACCGATCCCGCACCGTAGGTTTCACCCTGAGCTAGAGGAATTTTGAGAGGTGAGCTGTTATTTCCATGCACCAGGGTTGCATTGGTCTGGTACCAGATCTCAAATATGTTATTGCCGTTTAACCGGGAGGGAGGGGGATTATTCAGGTTGGCATCCGGGATCATGTTTTCAGAACTTCCATAAGTAACATACGCTTTGAAATCCAGAGGATGTACCTTAACCATCTTATCCGGGATCAACCTGTGGCCGAACCCTTTCCCCGCATGGATATATGCATGATAGCTCTCCCCATGGAGCAAAGCTTCTGGTGTCAGCCTTATGGAAGTCTGCTGTGTGTATGTTGCATTATTAACCTTATATGTCAAGAAAACAATGATGTAAGGTTGAAATGCGTTGTTGTGTCTTGCGTTGTAACTGATCCACCGGGAAGCCATCTCATGCACCGGTGACATATTCTTAACACTGTACATTCCCCCACTGTTGGTCACACCGGCAAATAGAAAAGCGGTACCGTTACCTTCTGATGGGGGGATCTCGATCATTCCCTGCACAGAAGCATTTACCATGGGGAACCCATAATCATCAACCACCTGAATTCCTATGGAGGATCCTGAGTCAAAGGGGCCGGTCTTTGTTATTGCCATACCGGCAAAGGCAATGACAATTACCGAAATGATCAGTATCGAGGCAATAACCAAACTTTTTTTGTTATTGCTCATTGGAATGTCACA
>WAQW01000013.1 GCA_015520045.1 Thermoplasmata archaeon
ACCACATCCTTTGAGCGGCATTTATGGCAAGCTGGATTCATGAAGCTGATGAGATCGTTTTCCTTGAGTTAGATGTCCATCACAGGGATGTTGTTGACCAGAAAGAGAGGAGAAGAATCCACTGAGGCATAATCGTCAAGATGTGTGGAGATCCTCCTGAACTCAGTGTAGGGCGCCCTCCTCAGTCGCATGTAAATGAATGTTTCCGCCATATTTCATGATTTCGGTTGTGAACTGCAAATCCTTAAAAAATCAACTAAATTTTGACAATGTCGAAATATGGAAAAAATAAATAACCGGGAGATAATCACATAGCTGTCATAGAACTTTTTTCATAGAAGAGAAGATCATTGAACGGTTATCTGTCCGTACATACCATTTTGTGCGTGCTGCGGATACTCACAGATGTACCAGAATGTGCCCGCGGTGCTGAATGTATATGTTGTGTTGTAATAGGCAAAACTCCCATGGTTGACCGGTGGAAGGAAGGGCATGGTTGTCATTGAGGAGCCGCCCATCATACCACCCATACCGATCATCGGGCCGTAGGGAGGTGCCTGCTCCGTGATTACGAAGTTGTGTGACAGATCAGTATCCACGTTGATGCCAACGAACGTGACCTGTGAATTCTTCATTATGATAAGATGCGGATTTATGATCCCGTAGATCTCAAAGCTGTACATGCTCGGTGCGTTCATCGGGCCCATCTCAACAGGAATGACCGCGTTACCGTCCACGACTATGGTGGAGTTCTGCGTGTACACCTGCACGGAAGAGGGTATGGAACTGTTAAGGGCATTGACCTCGCTCTGATCCATGGATGAGTAGGCAGCCCGGTTTCCATAGAAAGCAGGCAGGACGATAAAGCTCGCTGTGACCACGACGACTGCTATGGCAAGCACCACAAGTAACTTTTTTACTCTGTCCATGGTAATTACCTCCTCAGATCCTCCATTATCCTGTTGAACTCCTCCTCTGTTATCTCTCCCTTTGCAAGCCTCTCCTTAGCAAGGTACTCTGCCCTGTACGGTGGTTCCCGCTCGTAAGGATATCTGAAACCTTCAATCAGGAGGTAGATGAAGATTATCACCGCAATAACACTCACTATACCTATCACCGGCATAATGATTCCCATACCATAGAAACCACCCATCATGGCTGGATAGAAGCTACCGCTGTGATATGCCCCACCGAAAAGCAGGGCCGAAACGATCGCTATAACCCCTATTACCACTACAAGTGCAATTAACACCCATATCAGATTCTCAACTCTTTTGCTCATATGTCTCCATATGCTGGAAGAGTTTAAAGCAGGATCGTGAAACAGGTTTCATTCCAGACGTGAAACAGGTTTCAGAGAACGGCACGGATCCAGCCGTTCATCCTGATCAGAAAGGAATTGCCACCATGTCCGGTGTGATGAATTGCTATTCCTGCCATTTAATCATAATGCATCGCCAGTCAATTTGAAAAAAACAGACCACTTAACGGTGTTTTCAGTGTGGACCTCAAGACGTTCCGGATCTCTCATTCCTCAGAGATCCATATTATCTCATTGGTCACGCCCTTCCTCACCCTTATGAGAAGACCTTTGTTCTCAAGAGAAGTTATCGCTCTGGAAACGGATGCCTTGGACGAAGAAGTCATCTCCACAAGTTTGCTCTGCAGTATCCTTCCACCGTTTTCCTTCAGGATGTCCATTATCATTATTTCAAGCTTTGAGAAATATCTCTCGTTCACCTCCACTGGCTTTGAAATCCGCTTCGAATCATCATCTTTTTTACCGAGAAGCAGAATCCTGTTGCCACGGAACATGGTAAAGTATAAGCGACTCAACCCCCGCAGGGAAAACGATGAGATGAATATATTAACCCCAAGTATGCCGGCGAGAAGTAAGTAGAGATCTGTGGACACATCACCTTGAATGTATATAATGACAACGAAAACCGTTATGGATATAACTATGATAAGGAGAGATAGGATCAAAAACACAGCGTACAGGAGCGCAGCCATCTGTGGATTGCTGTTGATCTTCCTCCCGGACATCTCCTTTTTCACCTTTATTCACCCTGTGGATTGAGGGTTGTGGATATAATCCAACTTCACAAGGAATAATTTTAGGGATATATAAAACAATGTCACATCACCCACCTGCGTCAGGTACGTAAACCATTTTTAAGTAAAGTGGTAGTATCAACAAATTCTCCGTTGCGTGGGAAAATCCCGGCAAATAGAGTTTCCCAATGAAGTGAGGACCACAGGAATGCCTTCTCCGATCAACATCCGCGTTCAGTTATTCTCCACGTTGCGCAGAGCATCAACTCCGAGATGTTGAAAAAATCCACCCCGAAAATCTCTGGCCTCAGTGTTAACCGATGGCGGATTCAAGTGGAATAAGTGACTCCAGGGTGATGTCCCAACCCTTCATTTTCGATGATACAGAGTGAAGAACGCCGAGAAACTCATCGTTGAACATCGATGGGATCACGGATATTTCCTCCATGAAGGGAGAGTCGAAAAACTGTACCCTTGCAATGGAAGATATTCTTCTCTCGTTGAATTCCCTTGTGAGATCTATGAGAAATGAATTTCCAGTAACTGCCTTGTAGATCTTATTTCTGGATATCTCCACGATCTTTTCCGACTTTGCCGGTTCTGTATCCATGAAATAAACGCCATCGATCTCATCAGAACCGAAAGGGATCTTGAGAATTCTCTTCCAATGCATGCCCATGGGATTCCTGTCTGGATCGATCTCGTACTCAGGAGGTTTAATTTTCAGCTTTACGACGCTGAGTGGCGTTCTGGAATTGATATCCAGAAGAAACTTCTCAAAGGGCATGGCTGGACCCAGATAGAGAACATCCGCCTCCTTGATCACCGAGATTTCTTTCAGAATGATGGAAGAGATCCGATCCAGATCCGAATGGTGAAAGAGAAAATCAATGTAGAAAACGCCAGCAGATTGAAAGAAAGAGGCGTTTATGGTGGATGGCAGAGATAGAATGTTCCTGACGGCACTTGCAAACTTGACGGACTTAATCACAGGAATCCTCACCCTCCAGATGCCATTCACATTCTTCGAGTCGAATTCCTGGAGAAGAATTTTCATTTCTCTCCCAATGTTAGGGCTGTCCTGAAAATAGAGGGTAACCTCCGTTGAGCTCCGGCCGAATAGAATTGAAGCATGCGATGATATATCAAATCTCTTGGTGAACTGGGATATTTTGACTCCCGGATCGATCGACATCCGCAACATCATATCCAAACCGTCTAAAAATTCAAACACCGCAAACACCCTGATGGTGGCATAAATAATTTTCCTGAGCTGCGCACGCCTATATGAAACAAATTACCCACAAATGAGAATACGATTTTTTCTTTATAAACTTATCTGTTCAACTCTCATCCACAATGATAGAAAAACCCAAGTCCTCAGGTTAGAACACAACCGTACTGTGAATCAAATGTGGTATCCCGATCAAAGGAAAAGATCTATACTGGCCAAAAGCCCTGAACGGAACTCAGAACAAATCAATCAAGAATGGCCATTACGAAGTGAATTAATTATTTTGCTCGCCTCTTCTCTTGTGAGATCCGAAATGCTTTTTTTACCAAACTCCTTGAGAAAGGCCGCAAGATGGTTGCCCTTATCCGACTTCGTAAGCTTCTCGATAAACCCAATCTGCTTATCAGTTGCAGGAACGTCAGACAGCCGCTTTCCAACCCTGATGGAAAGCAATCTGTCAATAAGGGATGAGGCTTCCTTTATGCTGAGCTCGTCGATGCCTCCCTTTCCACATTCCCTCAGAAAGCTCTTGGTGGCTTCAACCCTCTCCTCCATATCCTGAAGGCGCTGAATGAATGACTGCTGCTTTTTTGTCAGATTTCCCTCGGAATGTGAAGGATCGGATGAGCTGACACGTTTGAGTTCGTCAATGAGGTCAGATGCCTCTCTCCGCGGAAGATCCTGAAGCTCTGTCCTGTACTTTTCAGACAGGAGCTTCTTCAACCTGGCATCTGCCTCCTTCGATGATGATACAAGCCGGTTGATGAAATCCACCTGCTTGCTGGTTATCTTCCTTGAATCATCACTCATTATGCTTAGATAATGATAACAAATATAATACTATCCCATGGCGCCGGAACTACCCATAGAGAGCATCATGCTATGGTGATGAAAAATGGGAATGAAGAAAGTTCACGCTTCTGAGGGAAAGTAGTAATCGTACCATCCCCCTTTGCTTCCCGGCTTCTTCCCGACGTAACCGGAGTGAACGAGTTTTTTCAGCACGGTGGGGGCTGCGTAAGCCGGATTCTTCGTTTCCTGGTACATGTAATCTGAGATGTGCATGATGGTATCAAGACCAATTAGATCTGACAGTTCAAAGGGGCCCATAGGGAAACCGAATGCAAGCTTTGACATGGTATCGATCTCCTTTATTCCGGCAATTCCCAGTTCAAACTGCCGGTATGCCTCCACCAGCCAGGCGTTGATGAATCTGGTAGTGAAAAAGCCAGGGGAGTCGTTCACAACGACGGGGACTTTTGATATGGACCTGGAGAGATCTTCAATCGTTTTAACGGTCCCGGGAGACGTCTCGGGGCCCCTGACGATCTCTATGAGTTTCATTATCTGAGGCGGATTGAACCAGTGCATACCAAGAAATCTTTCAGGGACAGAGACGTATTTTGAAAGTTCGCTTATCATAATCCCAGATGTATTGGATGCAATTATGGCCTCCTTTTTGCTCATTTTTCCTGCCCTGGAGAGTATATCTCCTTTTATGGAAATGTTTTCAGGAACCGCCTCGATGATAAGATCGGCTGAATAAAGATCGCTAAAGTCAAGGGTCGGCTTTATCCTGGAGAGTGTTCTCTCTTTCTCCTCACCAGAGATTTTACCCTTTTCCACAAGCCTCTGAAGACCATACCTGCCATCTGCTATCTGTTCCATTGCCTTGTTGAGAAGCTTCTCCGATACGTCAATGAGGATAACAGAATAACCATTCGTGGCAAACGCCATCGCTATGCCATGACCCATCACACCGGCACCGATTACACCTATTTTCTTCACCGATTCGTTCATGATACGGTACCTTTTTTTGGCTTATAACTGTTGCACAGCCTCACGATTCCGTTTTCTGGAGTGGCGGTGATCTCGCCGATCATTAAAAATGAGCCTTCACGTGCACCATAATATCCCTTAAAAAGATGGAATACCATTTATATATCGCAAAAGAATTGACGATGAACAGCAACCTTCTTCTGTAGCAGGGACACACAAATGAAAAAAGGATCATCTGTATTCAGGGTATTCAGCTTTATCGAACCGCTTTTTTTTAGCTTCCACTATCTCTCAGGAAGAAGAAGGTTTTTCGTTGTTATATTCGGCGCGGCCGTTGCTTTGACAATCACACGCCTGCTTGTTCCAATATACATCGGTCATGCAGTATCATCGATTGAGGAGAGGGATCTCAGCGGTGCCATCTCATCCGCGGTCTTCATAGTCTATGTCTCGGCAATTGCTGGGGTTATGCGATTTCTCGTTAACTACCTCTCGCAGTACATGTCACAGGTCTATGCCTACAACCTGAGAGGAGATCTCTTCAGGCACCTTCTCAGGAAGAAGGTTTCATTTTTCGAGAATGAGACCTCCGGGGATCTCCTATCACGCATGACCATGGACGTGCGCGCAAGCAGGAACTTCATCCTCGCAACGATGGCCCAGCTCATTCCGACGATGCTGCTGATCGCCTTCTCCCTCTATTTTCTGTTCAATATAAGACCGGTATACGCCCTGACATTTTTCCTTGTTGTGCCGCTGCTGATATACACCGGTATAATTTTTCAGAAAAAGCAGAGGACCCACTGGCGTAACATCAGGCTTGAGTATGGCCGTATGAACGAGGAGCTTCAGGAGAACATAACCGGACAGCGCGTTGTCAGGGGATTCTCCGCAGAGGAGCAGGAAAAGAGAAAGTTTGTGAACACCACTAAGAGTTACTACCATGAATATATCACCATCTCACGCCTGAGGGGGCTTTTCATAAACCTTATGCCCCTCATAGTTGCCTCGGCAGCCACGGGCATTCTGATGATCGGTGGCAGCTCGCTCATCAAAACGGGACTGAGCGTTGGTCCGCTCGTCTCGGCGGTGAATATCTTCATCATGATGGGTTTTCCCATAAGTTTTCTGGGAAGGCTGATAGTGTTCTCAGAGAATGCGAGGGCAGGCATAAACAGGATGCAGACGATCCTCTCCGGTACCATGGAAGAGGATTTCGCCTCTGGAAAAGACAAAATTCCAGGGAACGATGTGGAGTTTTCAGATGTCTCCTTCTCGAGAGATGGAAAGCTCGTTCTGAGGGATATCACTCTGAGGGCGTATCCGGGTGAAACGCTGGGCATAACGGGGAAAACTGCAGCTGGGAAGAGTACGCTCGCCAGCCTTATTCCGAGGTTTTACGATCCGACATCGGGTGATGTGAGGCTCGGTGGCATAAGCGTGAGAGAGTTGAAGCTTCACACTCTCAGAAGCTTCATCTCTCTCGTTCCCCAGGAGGTAAACATATTCTCCGGAACCATAAGATACAACATAATCTTCGGAAACAACAGGAACAGCGACGACAGGATGAGAAGGGTGGCTGAGATATCCCGGATATCCAGATTCATAGAGGATCTTCCCGAAGGTTACGATACCGTTGTTGGTGAGAGAGGAATAACGTTATCAGGTGGACAGAAGCAGAGAATCGGCGTGGCCCGTGCTCTTTACACGGAACCGCACATTCTCATCCTCGACGACGCAACATCCAGTGTGGATCCCCAGACTGAACTGGAGATGCTCCAGGCCATCAGAAGAGAAAGGGGAGATCTCAGCATAATAATCATCTCACATAGAGATTCCGTGCTAAGATTCTGCGATCGGGTTGTGCGGATCGAGGATGGGACCATCTCAGCTCTGAACGGCGAAATGCCTGGCAATGAGAAAAGTGCCACAGGAACAAAAAGGGCGGGGGCGCTGGGAGATGGCTGAAACCTATGAAGAGGCCGAAGAAAAGATAATGAAATCTGGCCGGAGCTCAAAGGCCTTTGGCAGACTCATCCGCATGATCATCGGTCAGAAAAGAGAGACGTTGCTTCTGGTTACCGCTGTGGTAATATCAGCAATCTCAGGTACTGTTTACCCGCTGGCTCTCGGTTATGCCATAAACGGTGTTGTGCAGAGAAATGCTATCCTTCTTGCCCTCTATGCACTGCTATTCATTCTGTCATACCTGATCCGATTCTTTTTCAACAGGCTAAGAACCATAACATCCACAAAACTCGCCCAGATCACAGTGAAAAAACTCAGGGACGATGCGTTTTCGACACTCCAGTATACTCCGATGAGTTTCTTCAGCAAGGTCAAGACGGGATACCTCATAAGCAGAATATCCAATGATGCCGAAAACCTGAGTGATTTTCTCACCTTTCAGCTTCCTCAGGTTATCGGAGGAATAACCACCGTTATCATTTCGATCGCCATAATGAGCTATCTTGACTTCTCTCTTACCCTGTACGCCCTCATCATCATACCCGTGATGGTTACCTTCACAATATCTCTGCAGGGTAAAATTAGAAAAAATTACCTCAGGACGAGAAAGACCATCGCAGCGATCACCGGCAATCTCGCGGAGAACATAAGTTCCATAAGAACCATAAAGTCATTCGGTGTTGAAGATCGCACGTATGATGACTTTGACATGCTGAACAGAAAGAATTTCTCGGCCAATATAAAGGCATCATTCCTGTCATCGATCTACGGTTCTGCGGTTAACATCATGGAGTCAGCTGGAATCGCAATTGTGATCGTGGCGGGTTCAATGCAGCTCATGAGTGGTCTCATAACTGTTGGTCTCCTCGTGTCATTCATCGTATACGTTCAGGAATTCTTCGATCCGGTGCTCCAGCTATCCCAGCTCTACAATTCATATCAGGCCTCGGTGGTGGGGCTTGTCAGAATCTTTGGTATCATAGACAGCCCAACTGAAGCATCCTTCAGCGGACTCAGGGTGAATCCCGAGATCTTTGAAAAACTGGAATTCAGAAATGTTTACTTCTCATATGGTAAGGAAGATGTTCTGAAGGACATCAATCTTACCATCAGGAAGGGAGATAAGCTAGCAATCGTTGGCCATACCGGGGCGGGAAAGACAACACTTCTCAATCTCTTCCTCCGTTTTTACTCGCCCACCGGTGGAACCATAATGCTGAATGGAACGAACATCGAAAAGGTAAGTATAAAAAGCTGGAGGAGCCTTATCTCTCCCGTTCTCCAGGATCCTTTCCTCTTCGATGGGACCGTTCTCGAAAACATAAGGTTCTCGCGCCCAGAGGTCGATCTGGATCTAATCAATAAACTCGCTAGAGAATACGGACTTGATGAAATATTCGATTCTCTCCCCAACGGACTTGCCACGCGGGTGGGAGAGATGGGAAGGAACCTCTCGGAAGGGCAAAGGCAGGCCATCTCGGTCATGAGGGCATTCATAAGGGAGTCTCCATTTATTGTTTTGGACGAGCCAACATCACAGATAGACCCGGAATCCGAGACGGTGATCATCAGGTCGTTGAAGAAATATCTTGAGAACAGGACCCTGGTGCTCATCACCCACAGATTCTCAATGCTACCGCTCGCCGACAGAATTGTTGTGATTAACAACGGTATGGTTGAGGGTGCCGGAGGCTTTCACGATCTCATGGAGAGGAGCCCTACATTTTCGGAGCTTTACTCCATCCACAATGCAGGGAAGAGATAGCTTCCACCTTCAACCTCTGGATTCCCCTGACATCCCCCCATCCTGAAGAGTTGGGGGTTTCTGCTTAATAGGGTAGCAATCTGTGAATTTCTTTCTGAGAAGTTTGCTTCCGCTGAGCTTTCCTGAAACGTGGTTTTCGTGTATTCCATGGTTATCCAATTCCCTTATCTTGAGTTTATTAAATTTTCCATACTCCTTCCCCTGATGATTCTGCCCGGGCACTTGATTTGATCTCAGATTTCATTGTCAAAAATGATGCATTCCTTAAAGTGCTTGTTGGTATGCAAATTCCTCTGACAGAGATGCCATGTTTCCCTTTGCTCCTGAGGTTTAGATAAAAACGATCCTTCACCGATATCGTAATTCAAAAATTCAGGAGTACCTGATGATCTGCCATTCTTTTCGAGATCAATGATATATGGCAATGGTGATAAAACATTCCTCCGACGAGACCTTTTAAGCATGGTAGTTTTTCCGTTGCGATCCCTTTTTCTGTTCCCGGGAATATGGATATCAAAATTGGGCATGCAATTAAATACTTGAATTAATTACCTATTGGCTCTGTAGATAATTATGATTCTTACTAAGTTTGAGAAGGCTAGGATAATAGGTGCGAGAGCTTTACAGATCTCTATGGGTGCTCCGGTTATAATCGACGTCCCCAAGGATATCCTTGATCCGGTTGATATTGCAATCCTCGAATTCAACAACGGTGTGATCCCCATTACCATAAAAAGGTGATCTCTCATACATGTTTACGCCATGAAAGGATAGAAAGATCGCAAAAATAATTTTAACCAAATTATAATAAGTATTGCATGGACAGGGACGATTTTCAGTATCTACTCATTCACACTTTCCGCGAGGCATACAGGCAGAGGATGATCAGGATAACTCTCGTGAGGTTCCTGAAAGATACTTTCTTCTCCAAACTAACAACATCCGGTTTCTCAAGGATCAAGATAATTCCCCTGAGTGATGATTACCGGTTTGTTGTTTCGGGTTTGACTCACAGTGAATTCAGCGAATTCAAGCGGGATAACAGTGACCAGCTCGGATTCCTTCGGATAGATTCTCCCCTTTTTGCAGATATTGTGGAGATTGCTGAAAAGCACGAATTTACCCTCACAGAATATTACAGCTCCGGGCCGGGCAAAATGGCCATATCCTCATCAAGTGCCGGGAGAACACTCCTTGAAGACATGCTCTCAAAAGCGAAGGAGGGTTTTCTCCCATACATGATCAAGGTCCAGAGAGAGAACAGCAAGATGAGGATTCGCGCTGACTTCAACATATTTGCCTCAAAGATGGGTTTTCAGGAGGCGAGTCTTGTTTACGATATTGCCCATCTGGTACTCTCAAAGAGGAGAGAGCTCTTTGAATACTTCTTTAGAATGATCCATGATGGTGGCCATCTCGATTCCGCCTCCTGCACGGGTCTTACAAAAATATACAGGTTTGAGCCCGGTTCTGATCCAGATCGTTTCTATGAAATATTATCCAGGCGTTTTGAGATTTTCCCGGACACGGTTGGAAGTTCACCTGAGAGGCTACTCCTCAAGGAGAAGAATACTGGTAGATGGGCCGTTACTCTCATCGCTGGGCGAAATTATCTGGCAATCAAAACGGGATCTTTCCCAACTATGGAATCGCTTCTCATTGTGGATGAAAGTATGAGGGAGTGGAGGGGTGAGAATGCTTCCTGAAAATGGTATTTCTGATGATGGCATGAGGAATCATCTGACCCTTTCAGTTCTCTACCCTTTTCTCATGAGAATCTCTGGCAGGGGAGATTACCACATAAGAGAGGTTACCCTCTCAGATAAAGGTTTTTACAGGGTTTTTATGTCAAAGGGTGCCAGTAACTATCCGGAGGTGTCGGTGAAGATCATCGTATCCTGGAATAACAACTTCCTCGAAACTCTTTCAGATATTGAGGAGAGTTTTGCCTGGGAGACGCCGATTAAATCTGAAAAAACGCACCGGATTCTGGCCCTCTCGGATCTGGAGGATTTTTATGGGCTGATAGGGGATACCGTTGTGCCAATTTCTCTGTGGAAAATTGATCAGGCCTCAATGTCCGTTAGGAGGGTATCCGGTCCTCCCATCGATGATCACGTAGAGAACCTCCTTGGCGAGGAGTATCCAAACGCATATCAGAACTACCCGCTTCCCTATGTGCAGGGTGTAGGACACGACATCAGATTGAGCTTCCTAACTCAGAATTTCACCTTGAGAGGTAAACATCTGATTCAGATGGTGTTATATGAGGCAACAGATCTTGCGATGCTCTGCGGTGTCAACCTCAAAAAAGAGGATGTTCTTGGAGACATGAATGAAACTCTGAACATTCTGATAAAAACCGGGATATTCAGGCGAGAAGGTGAGTACGTATCAGCACCGAGATCCAGAAGAAGAGCAGAGGATCTTCTCCGTAGAAGGTTAAAAACTTATATGGAAAGGCACAGAAGGAGAACCCTCTACGACTTCGCGTGACATTCATGACAGTTTGGTGCCTGAGCTGGAATAATCTATTTATTCAAATTACTCCTTAACCTTACATGCAAGAAGATCTGCATGAAATGATCAATAAAATCAAGAGGGAGGAAATAAAGTACCTCAACTTTCAGTTTATGGATATTCTGGGCATGATCAAGACCCTCACGGTTCCGGAAAACAGGTTTGAAAGTGCCCTTGAGGAGGGTGTTGTTTTTGATGGTAGTTCCGTTGCCGGTTACGCCCAGATCGAGGAATCTGACATGCGCGCGGTGCCAGATTATTCCACCTATTCACTCATGCCTGAATACGGTTCCACTAAAGTTGCAAGATTCGTTTGCAACGTTTACACCCCAGACGGAAAGCGCTTTCCGGGGGATCCACGCTACGCCCTTGAGAGGACTCTGGAAAAACTGCACAGAAAAGACCAGGAATTCTTCGTGGGTCCTGAGTTCGAGTTCTTCATCTTCAAACGGGATCAGAACGGCAATCCAACAACACGGCCCATCGACTACGGTGGCTATTTTGACAGCGTTCCCATGGATACTGCAACCGAGATCATGCAGGAGATCCTGCAGGATCTTCAGATGCTGGATTACCATCCGGAGGCTGCACACCATGAGGTTTCATACGGCCAGTACGAGATTGATCTCCGTTACGCACCTGCTCTGGTTATGGCAGATCGCATATCCATGCTCAAGAGCATCATAAAGAGCAGGGCACAGAGGCACGGTTTCTATGCTTCCTTCATGCCAAAACCGGTAAATAGCGTCAATGGAAGCGGCATGCATGTGCATCAGAGCATCATGTCTCTCGACGAGAGTACAAATTACTTCTACGACAGTTCTGATAAATATGGAATAAGCGATCTTGGCTTGCACTACATAGCTGGCATTCTGAGCAACATAAATGCCGGTGCGTCCATACTGGCATCCTGGGTGAATTCCTACAAAAGGCTCATACCCGGTTTTGAGGCCCCTGTATACATCACCTGGGCCAACAAGAACAGAAGTGCCCTCATTCGTGTTCCGGCTGGAATTGGCAGGAGAAAGCGCTTTGAGTTGCGCTGCCCTGATCCGGCAGGCAATCCGTATCTTCAGTTCGCAGTGATGCTCGGAATGGGATTGGATGGCATTGAACGCAGGATTGATCCTCCAGAACCAGTTGAGAGAGACATCTACCACATGACCCCAGAGGAGAAACGGGCAAACAATATAGAACCGATGCCTGAGAGTCTTGGAGAGGCACTTCATCATCTCAGGGGCAGCAAACTTCTCAGGGAAATTCTGGGAGACCATATATTCAACAACTTTCTGTCGGTCAAGAAAAGGGAGTGGGACAACTACCGCTCGAAGGTATCAGACATAGAGGTTGAAACGTACCTTCCCATTCTCTGATTTCTCCTGGGAAAAGAGCTTCCCAGCGAATTGAGGCAACAACCCTTTCATGTGCGCAGGATCACAGCCTTTTTATCTCTTTTTGGAAATTCCTTACCGTGACAATAGGAATTGCCGGGCTTGGTGCAGCGGGGACCTATCTTGTTAAAAGATTGCATGATGCTGGTTTTGATGTCAGGGCATTCGATCCGAAAAGACCAGACCACTACATTCCCTGCGGCTATGCCACGAATGAGTTCAGAGCATCTCACTTCATGAAGAAGATCGGGATCGATTTTGAGGACTATATTCTTGCAAGGGCGAAAAACGTGATCTTCACCGGATCCGGAATGCCCGAGATCCCCTTTCCCGGCCGTGGGCTGTGCACCTTTGACAGAAACAAGCTACAGAGGGACATTATATCAGATATCTCTACGGTGAACGGACATTTCTCAGGAAATTACGATCTCGCCGTGGACGCTTCTGGGGTATCGAGATCGTTGCTTGGGTCGGTCAGAAATGATTTTCTCATGTATACGAAAGAATATGTTTCAAAGGAATCAAAGCACGACGATTTTTATTTCCGGTACTTCGAAGAGGGGAGGGGTTATTTCTGGGAGTTCCCTCTTAACGGCTCGTATCATATTGGCGCCGGTTCCTCTGATCCTGAGATCATTTCAGAATCGTTGCGGGGATACAGTGCAATTCGGATAACCGGAAGGGCGATAAGGCTAAGTCCTCTTTTCAAAGATATGGTTCGGGAAAACATAATGGGTGTGGGCGAAAGTATTGGAACGGTATCTCCGGTCACGGGAGAGGGGATTCTGCCATCCATCGAGAGTGCGGAGATCCTCTTCAGGTGTATAGATAAATATTCCGATCTCGAGGAATTGCAGGCAAAATATCAGAATTCAATTAGGAAACGCTTCGATCACTACCAGAAACTCTATGCTCTTCTTCAGAACTTCAGAAATGGGAGGAGGATCAGTCTGAGCAACGCTGTGGCCGTGAGAAGCGTTTCAAAAGCCATGAGGGAGTTTGGTATCGACTTCAGCGTCTGGAAAATTATGAGGTATATCCTTTAACTCACAGGATCGTGGATGCTGTTCCATTGAACCTCCATGGATTGTTATCGGATCCTCTTCCATGCAGGGTTCAGCACCATTTCATCCATGAGCTTATGCCGTGTAAATCTCCAACCGTCTGAGATCAAATTCCTCACACATCTGCATTGCAGTCTTATGAATCTCATTTTCACTTTTCTACTCAGAGCTGAGCATTTCCTTACGCAAAGGTTTGACACCCTTACGGACATTCACTTTTTGAAAATGCCAGATTGCCTGGAGAACCTCCTTATGGAAGTGAAACAGAGAAAAATGATAACACTGGTATGAAATATAACCAGAGCATGAGGTACCATGAAAGTCGCGCTGCTGGGACTCGGTAACGTAGGAACAAATTTTGCCCGTATTATCGCAAAAAACAGGCAACTGTACCACAGAAATTATGGCAGCCCAATAGACATTCACATTGCCGCAGATAGCAGCCATATGGTTGGATCGAAAGAGCCAATTGATCCTGATCAGCTGCTTCTCCACAAGAAAAATGGAGATATATCGCCCCTTGGAAAGAAAATCCATGACGTGGATGAAATGTTCGACTTTCTTGATCTGGATGTTGTGGTTGACCTAACTTCGGCCTCAAAAGACGGTAACTGGAACCGTGATCTTTATCTGCGAGCATTCAGGAATGGTGCTGATGTGGTTACTGCCAACAAATCTCCGCTGTCCCATCACTGGGGAGAGATCTTAAAAGAATCGACAAAAAGCGGTAGAAGGATCAGGTACGAATCAACAGTGGCTGGTGGCGTGCCCCTGTTCAGCTTCATTGATTACTCTCTCAGAGAATCCTCCGTCATCAGATTCAGGGGAATCGTGAATTCAACTGCCAATTTTCTCCTTTCGAAGATCTCTGCTGGAATGCCCTACGAAACAGCGCTCAGAGAAGCACAGGCCATAGGCATCGCGGAGGCCGATCCTTCTCTTGATATTGAGGGCTACGACAACGCCTGGAAAACTGTTATTGTTGCAAACCATCTGTCTGGTTCATCACTCACCGAAGCTGACATTGAATTCGAGGGGATACGGAATCTGATAGAAAGTGGGGGTGTTATCAGACAAAATATAAAACTGTTATCAGAGGTAACCATTGACCATGGAGGGGTGGAGGTCTTTGCCGGCCTTAAGGATGTTGCACCGGATGATCCACTCTCAGCCATAAGCAATGGCAGCCTCGGATTCACAATCAAGACAGAGACCCGCGAGGTTCTCGTGAACGGAATAAAGGATGAACCGCTGGAAACCGCTGCCGGTGTGGTGAATGATGTGCTCCTCGTGAGAGGGAATTAATGAATGATCCCAATAACCACAGCGAAGAGAGCTCTTCTATTTCATGCTCTGCTGTATATGCTCCAGGAAGCGTTGACAGAGCTGTATCTTCCCGGAGGTGGTGAGGATAATACATACAGATTACCTATACGGTGGACCGCCTCCATGTGGATACCATAACAATTTCATCGCCTATCGGATAGAGTTTGCATCTCGCTCCGGTTGACTTTCATGTCCCTATTTTTCTTTGTCTCGGCAAGCATCTTCATCGTTACCCTTGCTCTTGTAATAGTGCAGCCCAGGAAAATGGGGATAGGATACTATTCTCTCATCGGAGCTGTGATAAGCATACTGCTGGGCATTACGACCCTGAGCGATGTGGTGATCGTCTGGAACATAGTCTGGAACGCAACCTTCACCCTTGTATCAATCATTATTCTGTCGATGGTTTTCGATGAGGCTGGATTTTTTGAATACTTAGCGATAAGAATAGCTAAAGGGAACGGCAGCAGCGGGATGCGGTTGTTTCTATCCGTAATAATCCTCGGATCTTTGATATCAGCAGTCTTTGCAAACGACGGTACCGCACTCATACTCACCCCTATTGTTTACTCCATGCTTCTCAGAATGAATCTGAAACGGAGACAGATTCTACCCTTCATTATGGCCACTGGATTTATTGCAGATGCCGCGAGTCTTCCTCTCGTTGTGAGCAATCTCGTTAACATTGTGGCTGCAAGTTATTTCTCCATTTCATTTCTTGCATACGCCTTAAAGATGATAGTTCCAGATGGTGTGGCCATAGCCTCCAGCATATTCTTCCTTTGGCTGTTCTACAGAAAGGAAATCCCCGGAAGAATATCGACAACAGAACTACCCGATCCCTCGTCTGTCATCAGGGACAGAAAAATATTCAGAGTGGCGCCATGGATCATAGTTGCCCTTATCATATCCTACTCCATAGGAGGAGTATTCCACGTACCTGTGGCCTTCGTTGCCATGCCTGCCGCAATCATCATGGTGTTTATTGCCAGAAGAAACAGTATTGTGGATACCGGCTATATCATGCGCAGGGCACCCTGGCAGGTCGTGCTTTTCTCGCTTGGAATGTACATAATTGTCTTCGGTTTTGGCAGGGAAGGGCTAACCGGCATGCTTGCTTCCCTGATTGTGGCAGCCTCAAACCTTCCTGGCCCGCTCTCGACCATATTATCAGGCTTTATTTTTGCGTCCATTGCAGCCATAATGAACAACATGCCCTCGGTCATGATCGGAAATCTTGCCATCGCCAGCATACATTCTCATGGAACCCTGATATATGCAAATATTATAGGAAATGACATTGGTCCTAAGTTTACCCCCATAGGCTCACTTGCCACGCTGCTGTGGCTGCACACTCTTGAAAGAAAACATTCACTGACAATTTCAATGAGGTATTATATGAAAGTTGGTATCCTTGTTGCCACACCAGTATTGTTCCTAACATTGCTCTCACTGGTTATGCTTTGAATTGGCGAGTGTGAACAGAATGGTGTTCACGCCCGTTCACTGTGAGGTTCCGGATCTACAATTCCATCTAGTTATCTTCTCACCGGTTTGTCCATTCACCATCTATTGAGTTAATTCCGGTTTTAGTTTCTCTTTCCTGATTGCTTCAGTGCATATCTGATGGGAAAACTGGTGTGGATCAGTGTAAATCTCTTCTCGGGATGATCGAATGCTATTCTGACAAAACCTTTCAGCTACGGAGATGTACTTATATTTATAAGATAGGGCAATCCTAAACTGTGATATGAAGTGATTTCATTTGGGCCCGTACCCTCCAGGAGACTGGGTTCCAGTCTTGGCATAAATAACATAAAGCCGAAAACCTGCAGTTATTCTTGCGTGTACTGTCAGCTTGGTCGCACGACCACACTGACCTCCAAACGGGTGGAGTTTTACGATCCGAATTACCTCGTTGAGGATGTTAAGAAAAGAATCAAAATCACAGAGAACGCAGGGGTGAGGATCGACTTCCTCACATTTGTCTCAGATGGTGAGCCAACCCTTGACATTAACTTAGGAAAGGAAATAAACGATCTTCGCGAAACAGGTTATAAGGTCGCGGTGATCACGAATTCATCCCTGCTCTGGATGGATGGCGTTAGAACCGATCTGATGGAGGCTGACTGGGTATCACTTAAAATTGATACGGTTGCTGAATCCATATGGAGGAAAATGGACAGGCCCTTTCCCTCCATCGACATGAACAGGATGCTAGAATCGGAGATTGAATTCTCAAGAGAATTCAGGGGTACTCTGACGACAGAAACCATGCTGGTAAAAGGGCTCAATGATGATCCTTCTGATGCTCATACGACCGCCCGGTTTATATCCAGAATAGATCCTGAAATAGCGTACATCTCTACTCCCACGAGGCCACCTGCGGAGACCTGGGTCACTCCCCCTGATGAATCCGTTGTGAATGAAGTGTATCAGATATTTTCAACCGCATTAAGGAGAGTTGAGTACCTGACTGGATTTGAGGGAACGGATTTCTCCGCTGGAAAGGACATAAGATCAGGAATTCTTGGCATAACTGCTGTTCATCCAATGAGGGAGGATTCTCTCAGGGATCTTCTGGTGAGCTACGGTGCGTCTTGGAAACTCGTTGAAGATCTCATACATGAGGGTTCGCTGAGAGAAGTTGAGTACGGCGGAAGAAAATACTATCTCAGAAGATTCTCTGTATGATCTCAATGCCATGACTGCAAGTGATTTCAGGATGTAATTCATAACCGTACCGTCTAATAAATCAGGGAAATTGGGGTACATGTTAACCATAGCTCGTCATTATCTTCCACCATAGCAAGGTAGTGATTGTGAGAGAAAATCCATGATATCAGGAGAATTTTAACTCCTTTTGGCGATCATAGCATATCCCTGAAAGTGTGTATAGAAGCGAAATGGACTGTTTTATTCTCATATGATGCATGTCTCTCCGAATGAAATTGATCCATCAGAACAGAATCTAAACCGTATACCGCCTACCCTGCTTTTCTGGGGAATTCCTTGCTTTTGTAACTGAAGATAATGAAGGATGACAGTACCTTAGGCTATTAGAAACAGGTTTCCGATCGTTCATTATGAAATCGGCAACCTCTTTTATGCCTTTGTCGAGTGACATTGGATCTTTTATAAATGGCTTTTCGGCGACAGGTCTTCTTGCTTCTTTGAGAACATAATCTTTTTTCACGATGTCTATGTTTTTTCCAGTTACCTTTTTTACCGTTGAAATCAGTTCATTCACAGATGTACCCTTCCCGGTTTCGAA
>WAQW01000014.1 GCA_015520045.1 Thermoplasmata archaeon
GGCCTCCTGAAAACATCATACTGGTATCACCAGCTATCAACGAAAATTTGACAAGCTCGAAATATGGAAAAGATAAATAACCGGGAGATGATCACATAACTGTCATAGAACTTTTTTCATAGAAGAAGTGGTCTCTAAGAACATTAAGGGGATATTATAAATGCAAGGATGAGATAGAGGAAATGTTTCAGGAGAGGTATCCTTTATAAATACACAAAATATGGGACGCTATGAATCCCGCTTTAACGCTTCATACTAGAATTTCTCTGTAAAGCGATGCAATGTGCTTGAGATAGTTTATTTAACTATTTTCTGCACAATCTTTGAGTATGCCCTCTTCCACACGTTCCTGGAGAGATCCAGAAAACATTTATATCTGGTGAAGGATCAGTGTATAACAAGTTGACTCACATAAAATAAATAAAGAAGGTGAGGAAGCGGGTATCCATGTTCAAGCAATCGAGTTTTGTCGGTCCGAATTCAATGTTAGCAAGCGAACTCAAAGCCTCGACTGTAAACTTGTTCAATATTGTTCCAGAAAGAAGCCAGGACAGGAACCGAGCAAAAATATATGAACGTTATAGAAGAAAGATCAAAAGCAGGATTATGAAACGTTCGGAGGAGCTGATTGATGCACTTACTGACCTGGTGAAAGATTATCCCACTGAAGAGGATATAAAAAAGGCTGGAGATCTCCTAAAACAGGTACTCGAGGCAAAGGATGAGAAAGATCTGGCCGAAAGTATAGCTAATCTAGAGCATAGTTTAACTAAATCCGAAAAGAATGCAGTACTTAGGGATGAGCTATCGCAATTGAGAGATACTGTAAAAAAGGGATTGAAAGGATTAATGGAATTTAACTGGTCTGAGGTGGAGGAGCCCGAGGCAGAGAAATTTTACTTCCTCTCACAGATCTTGTCTATGATAAATTCGATCGCCCACGCTTTATTGGTTGAAATTAGAATGAATACTGAGGCAGATATTAAGAATGGTGTTGCAGCTCTTTTTTACCTAACGTTGAGAACTATTGCTTATCTTATGGAAAAGATTCAAAAAGAGTCATTAGAGACCACAATATCTGCTGTGCAGGCGTTCGTCTATAGCCATGCTACATATCTATTAGCTAATTGAGGTGGTTAATCCGGCATTATTTTTTCCTGATACCTCTACGCTAATTTCATTATTCGACGAAAGTGACCCACTTCATGAGAGGGCTAGTGAGGCTATTCGGGGTTACAAGGTTTGCGAAGTATTTATCCCAAATAGCGTTTTGGCTGAATGGCAGAGTAGAACAATTAGGGAACACAAAGGGCTTGTAATGCATACTGTATTAGAACTGGATAAAAAACGCAAAACTGGTGTGGATAACATCTCTACAGGTGAATTCAATGCTCTGGTAGACAATGCTGCGAACAATATTAGGAAAAACCATGGAATTGAATCAAGGAAATTGGATCGTGCAAGGGTTACGATTCAGGAAGAGATCAATAAATACTATGAAACTTCGTCTGGAAGTATCTCGCATAATAAACCTATTACTGAGATCAAGAAATACTTGATGAGGCTAAGTTATCGCTTCTTTGAACAAGGAATGGGTGTGATAGTGTTCTTCATTAAGCACGGTTATAGTCATCCAGGCATCAAGGAAGAGACAGAGAAAAAAGTTAAGGAATACATATCACAACATAAAATTGATTTAGAGACGTCAGACGCCATGATATTTGTTGACCTTATACGTTACGTTGCGGCTGACATCAAAATGTACGACTTTGTTGTTGGGGATAAAGCATTCTATACGAAAGGGCAAAAGTACGTTAATTCATACGATGAGTTAAAGAGTAGAGTAAACTTCATTTTTCTTAGCTCATCAAATGTGAAATGAATTGAAGCAAAGGCTCAGCACGTCCTGCATTTCGATGTAAGTAAATGTTTAACCCTCTGTCAACTGAAAAGTAACGCTTATTACGCAAACTTTATCGAAACCAGAAAGAGATTTGATAGTGTATCGGATTTTGTGTACGGGTATCCGGGATTAACTCTTATCATAAGAGTTATGAGCTATATGATGTGAACAAATAAGGTATCCCCGTGAGAGGTATACTGCAATAAGGCACGCAACCTCTTATGCTGAAACGAATTCTTACTCACTTACATTGCTCTGGACAGATCCCTTTTCACATGGTTGCCGGATAAGAGCCCCCCGAAACCCATAAGCCAGAAGAGATCCGGGTACGCGATCATTCTTTCCATGCCCCCTTTTCCAAGCCCCATGAAATTTCCCGTGAAGTAAAATCCGAGAGCAACGAGTGCGATGGAACCCATCACAGCCCATACCACCGCCGTAGCATTTTTCTCCCTTGCCAGAACAAAGTATGAGGCTATGGATCCAAAAAAGAATGTTATCAGGGCCATATAACCATGAATATGCCCTGCAGTTTCCGGAAAAATACCAACACCAGCAGCTCCGATTCCGGCCAGAAGGATGGTTATGAAAATGCCCATAGAACCTCGTCTCAAAAGAAATGCGGCTATTATGGCAAGTATGCCCAGAACAATCATCGACAGATTGAAGATCAGGGCCGTTGGGCCAACTCCAAGGTCACTTATGTAGTTACCAGATATACTGTATCCGGGATAAAGGGATTCAGCAACCATAATAATTATGGCTAACTGAGCACTACCAATAAAAATCAGAGAGCCAGCAACTCTCTCTCTAATGTCCCTTGCCATGAAAAGACATGTCGTAGGAAATTAATAACATTTTCTAGACCTTTAAAAGAATTGCCCAAACATTTTCCGCCCATTTTTTCATGACGGTGTCCGTCAGGATTCTCTCCCCCTTGCGAAGATGAATCTTGTGATCACGACATAAGTAACAATCAGTAGAAGAAGTGCCGGGAGAAGCCCTCCAATGTTGATAAATGTGGAAGACGTTATGAGAGTAACCACAAAAAGGCTTGCCAGGAAAGCCAGAACACCGGATGTCAGGATCCTGTTGGAATATCTACTTATCGACTCGTTTGCTTCTTCAATCTCATAGCCTGAATTCGAAAGTTCCATCAGATAAGCCCTTGCAGCCCTGTACAGGTTGTTGATGATCGCACTAAAAACCTCAAGGGCGATTGCTATCGCCACGATTCCGAGGGAATTCGCTTTCAGAGGTGGTGCTAGGCCAGTATAGTGAGAAAGATATCCGTAGCTAAGCACAACCGAAATAAGGTATATCCCTGCAGGAAAATATGCAAGGACAGAGGCTTTCTCCGATAAGGTCAGGAATGAAATGATCGTAAAAAGAAGCAGAATCACCCCTATGTAAACACCATAACTTCCGTTTCCATATATGCAGGCGGGCATATCAGCTATGAGACCAATGATGAAGCCTGTAACCGGAAGTATGATCAATCGCCCGATGTCCCCTCAACATCCTGGAAAGCCGCACCAACACACCACC
>WAQW01000015.1 GCA_015520045.1 Thermoplasmata archaeon
CCGGGAGATGATATCATCAACCCAACAACGCACAAAAGGCTGGACACATCCCCATTGATTCTCAGTGGAAGGTTGATGGGTTCGGGATTGGTATAGACAGAACGTTCCACAGATATTGTGAACTCAAAGATCATATTGAGAATCCTGCGCTCCACATAACTGACATTATTCAGAGATCTCATCACATTCAATTCCTGATCTCTATCCCGCAGCTCTCCACCGTGTTGATATTTGACCGATGAGATCTTCCTTGCAAGCCTTATTCTCTCTCTGAACAATTCTAAAAGGGAGGCGGTGTTGGCCATAATCCTCTCTCTGAGAGGTTCCAGTTCATCGTTTACTCCTTTACCGGGAATAAAATAAACCACTTCTTTTCATAATAGTGATAGATATTATCTAGCTATATTTAAACTATCCTTTGCGGGGGGTGTGATCATAATGTCAACTTGCGATCGGCCGTTCACTAATTGTGAGACCCCGGCAAAATCCGATACTTCTGTTGTTGATTTCTTTCATATGCTCAAGGTAAAATTTCTGCAGAATAGCTGTGAATTATGGATGTTTGAAGATATAAAGTAAAAAAACAATAGAATACTGTACTGAAAAGTTAAGCTTCTATCTCCCTCCCAATGGTCTCCATCTCCTCTCTGGTCTTTCCAATGTGAATAAGAGAGGCAAGAATTATTCCAATTACGACGACCACGATCACTATGATCATTATGAGGGCATCAACACCATTGAGGGGAGCTGTGAAAACTCCGAAGAGCGCGTAAGCATAAACAATCGTTGCAATAACCGGTCCAAGTGCAAAGGGAAGCCACTTTTTCAGAACCCTCAGCTTTCTGTGCCCATATACAGGTAGCGATATGTTAGCGAGTATGTGTACAATGTAAAGACTCGCACCGTTCACGGTGGTAACAACTGTCGCAGCGAGAAAAGGATCTTTGAGGAGTAACCCTGCTATCAGGCTTAATGCTGTGGTTATAGCAAAACTGAGGATAACGATCCTCTTCGGAGCACCGGTACGAGGATCCACAGTTGCGAGCCTGCGATTTAGGAGTATGCGATCCCTCGACATTGCGAATCCAAGCCTGGTGAAAGCATTTCCCTCTGCAATTCCATTAGAGATGAAGCTGTTCAGTGTAATGATTATAAAGATGCTCATTGCGATCGGCCCGAGATATTTGTTCACTATGATGAAACCGGGATTGGTGGCGCTGGCAAAACCATTGATATCATTGAGTCCCCATCCCACAACGAATGCGTATGAACTCAGGACATACACTACGGCTCCGATTACCAAAGCAAGTATGATGGCTTTCGGTACGGTTCTCTTTGGTCTGCCAAGTTCCTCTGAGAGAGTTATTACAGAACCGAGACCCACGAACCCAAGAATTGCGTAAACCGTGGCCAACCCAAGCTGCGATGCAGAAACACCCTCCGTTGTAAACGGAGCGAAAGAATTTGTCGTCTGGGGGCTCGTTATAATTACGATAGAGACGATGATCAGGAAACTCACCTCGATCAGCGATCCGATAAGAGTGTAGTAAAGCGAGGGTTTGAGACCGAAATAGAGCAGGAGAAATATTATCGCTATGGGAATGAAGGCCAGTGGAATCCACCCATAAGTGTTACCGGCAAGACCCGGAACAAGGGGCTGTAAAACACCTGCGAAAAACAGAACTGAAAATCCGACAAGAGCACCTAGAACGTTAACCCAGTACAGCCACGCACTGAATGCCCCAAAGCGCGGACCCAAACCAGCAGAAACATAGGCATAGTATCCTCCTGCATGAGATATCCTCTTTGAGAATTCATAGTTCATGTACATGGCAGATGCGACTCCAATGATTGCAAGAAGAAATGTGAGGGGTACTGCTGCTCCAGCAACACTGGCTTCCACGACGAAAAAAGAAGCTGCCACAGCGGCGGGAGCAACGTATGCGAGGGATTGAAAAACACCAGCCCACAATCCTGCAACGTTCCTCTTTAGCAAGACATTCTCAACCATAACAAAATATAATTGAGATCCATATAAATTGATTTCTCTGTTGCACGTATTTGGATCAAAAGATAGTGTACCGAATTTTGTGTATAAGGATCTGGTACTAACAGTACTAACAGTACTAACTAGAGCCAGAAACCATGGGATAAGCCCATAGGGGAAATCTCATGAAGAAGAAAAGGATGCCTCCTGAAATCCACCAAGGAGGCAATAAACAATGGAAGATTTGGATAAAAAGATATCGGAAGTTGTGAGATCGACAGTGAAGGAGTTCATAGAGTC
>WAQW01000016.1 GCA_015520045.1 Thermoplasmata archaeon
ATATACACATGGATAAGAAAGTAGGCCTGACCCTCGACCGATTGTTTTATCAAACACTGCTGAGGAAAAAGGATGAGGTCCTGACTGATGGAGACAGAAATATTACCTACAGGGATCTCTTTACGAGTGCTGTACGATTGGCAAATAGTCTGAAAAATCTTGGTCTAGGCGGAAAGCGCATCGCTGTTATTGCATGGAATTCGATTGAGTATGCCACCCTCATGTACGGAATTCCCTTTAGTGAATCGTCCGTTCATCCCATCAATGTAAGGTTAACGCTTAAGGATATAGCAGCAACCATTAAAATTGCCAAGGATAGTGCCCTATTTGTTTCGAATGATTTTGTCCCGGTTGCCGAGAAACTCTCAGATCTGGGCATCATAAAAAGCGATGATATATTCCTCATGGGAGGAGGTAGATCGAACTTTGCGAATTATGATGATCTGATCCTCAAAGGCTCAAGTACTTTCAACATCGATTTTGATGAGAATACTGAAATGTCTGTGCTTTTCACCTCTGGAACAACGGGAGTGCCAAAAGGAGTTGCTTATACACACAGAGACGTTATTCTTGCAGGAATGAGCATACTCACACTACTGTCCGCATACGAGGGAATGTCTAGATTAACTTCCAGAGATATTATTTTTCCTCTCATTCCGTTCTACCATCTCTGGTCCTGGGATTCACTTTTCCTCTCCACCCTAATAGGCTGCAAATATATCATCGCCGGAAAGTTCGATCCTGTGGAGACTATAAAACTGATTAAACGGTCTGGTGCCACGTGGATGAATATGGTGCCAACGATGCTCTACGCACTTCTATCAGCGGATAATGAATCAGCTCTTTCCGGTATGAAGGTCTTGATAGGTGGATCCCCCATACCCTCTGGATTGGTTGAAGAATCAAAAAAGAGAGGTATTGAACTGGCATCCATTTATGGTTTCACAGATGGCCTCGTGGCCTCTGTCGGTACCATAAATGAGAATTATGGAGACGTCTCAGCAGATGAGAGATATAGAATTTCCACACGATATTCCACACCTGCGCCTTTTTCTGAGATCAAAGTTGTGGAAAAACGTGGATCTCCCCCTGAGATATTTTTCAGATCTCCCTGGCTTCCCCGGGGTTACCTGAATGATCCGGAGAAAACAAAAGAATCGTTCATGGATGGATGGTTTAAGCCAGGAGATTCTGGTTACCTGACCGAGCATGGTGATCTGCGAATCGACGACAGGGTAAAGGACCTTGTCAAGAGCGGGGGAGAGTTCATACCCAGCGCAATTCTGGAAAGTTACATATCTGAGATTCCACATGTGCAGATGGTGGCCGTGGTTCCAAAACCAGACGAAAAATGGGTTGAGAGGCCTGTTGCCTTCATCAAGAGCGAAATAGATTTTAACGTTGTAAAGCAGGATATCATAAAAACATTAAATACATTGATTAACGAGAACAGGATGCCCAAGTGGTGGATGCCCGACGAATTCTTGCCTATAGACGAGATGCCGATGACCGGCACCGGAAAAATAGACAAAAAGGAATTGAGAAAAATTGTGGGAGGATGATTTAGGTTGGAAGATTTTCTGTTGAATGACCGGGAAAAGAAGATAAAGTATATGGTTAGGGAGACCGTGAAGCAGGTGCCTCACGAACTTATGAGAAAGATAGAGCGGGAAGAGATAACCTTTCCGAGGGAATTTATAGATATCATAACCAGGAATGGGGTGGTTGGCCTTAGGTTCCCAGAAAAATACGGTGGAAAGGCAACCAGCTGGGTTGCGGAAATGGCGGCAGTGGAGGAAATGGGCTATCTTGGATTCACCCTCAGCTGCATGTACTCTCTCGGTTCGATTGTTGGTGAGCCCATAGCGAGATTTGGCTCAGAAGCACAGAAGGAGAAGTACCTCAAGGGTATAACTTCGGGCCAGCGTTATGGCGCAGAAGCTATAACCGAGCCATCAGGTGGATCAGATCTTTTCGGCATGATGAAAACACGTGCGGTTAAAAAAGGAAACAAATTCATCCTCAATGGGCAGAAGAGATTCATTGTTGGAGGAAAGGGTGCAGATTTCTTTGTCACTTATGCAATAACGGATCCGGATGCGAAGTCCAGAACAAGAGGAATCAGTGCGTTCATAGTGGACAGAGATACACCCGGGCTCAAGGTAGAAACCATCTACGGTCTCATGGGCAACAAGGGCGGAGGAACTGCAAGAATTGTCTACAAGGATGCAGAAATACCTGAGGAGAACCTCATAGGTGAACTTAATGGAGGATATGATGTCTTCAACCGAATGATGGTTCCCGAAAGACTCACTACCTCGGCCGGTGCTCTTGGAGTGAGCATGGCAGCGCTCGAGGTTGCAACATCCTACGCCACACGCAGGGAGGCTTTCGGTTCAAAACTCATCAAGCATGAGGGTATAAACTTCAAATTGGCTGAAAGTCTCACCCTTCTTCACTCAGCATCATCGCTTGTATACAGTGCAAGCAGGGCCGCCGATCTCCTTGAGGAAGGGAAAGTTTCTCTGGCATATGTGAGAAAACTCGTTTCAATGGCAAAACTGCACTCAACTGAATCAATGTGGAAGATCGTCAATGATGCGCTTCAGATGATGGGGGGTATCGGTTACACGACCGTCTATCCCGTTGAACGCCTTCTAAGGGATTCTCGCCTCGGATTGATCTGGACAGGCAGCAGCGAAGTAATGAAAATGATAATCCAGCACGAATTTCTCAAAGAATTCACCAGCGAAGACTACTGGAAAACCAAAAGAGATGTTGAGAAAGACGCCCTTGATTTCAGGCTTGAGGAGGAAAAGGTCTTCAAATAAATTCATGGTTAGCCGTTGCAATTAAACTCCATATGGATGGTGGGGGATGCGTACCCCCTTTTCACGGTCTGCAAAAAGTGGAACGGTTCGAAAGCATTCTTCAAATTCACTCGTTCGGGCATCACTTCACCCGGGAAGTGTTCAGCTCGCTCATATGTGCTCTGTTATTTCTGTAAAATTTCAGGAATGCAGTGAAGTTCCTGCTGTGGATCTGCGCATCCTCGCTACTGGGTAAAAACTGCTTTCTGAATGTGACTGCAGGTATATCCTGCGCACTTCTGAGGGATCCAGACGCAAATAGGGAGAGAATGGCAGCCCCTCTGGCATTAACGAAGATCGGTCTATCTACGACGCTGATCTTCTTCTGGAGAACGTCAGAAATTATCTGGGGCCACAGGGTCGATGAGGCTCCACCGCCTGCCATTTTAACTGAGTTAAATCTCACACCGGTGAACTTTTCCACTGCATCCATCAACCACTTCAGGTTGTAGGCGATTCCCTCCATCACCGAACGGATCAGAGTAGATCGACTGTGCTCCATGGAGAGGTTATAAAAGGAAGCTCTCAGGGTCCTGTCATCCACGGGAGTCCTCTCTCCGTACAACCACGGGAGGAATATCAGCCCTTCCGATCCTGGCCTGGACTTTGCAGCAAGCTCATCCATCTCCGCGAAAGAGGGGTAGGTGGTTTTGTCGAAAAGAATCTTCCGGATGAATGAAATCGCTGATCCTGCTGATTCCTGCTCGGCAGCGACGAAGTAGTACGAGGGCAGGGCGGCCGGGAGGGAGGCCATATTATGCATCAGATCAGTTTTTTTACGCTTAACGTGAAGGGTTACCCAGGAGGAGGTACCTATGTATATAAGGGGATCGTGTGGCTCAAAACAATTACCTCCTACAAGAGAACCTTGCATATCTCCAGATCCTCCGGCAACAACAAAATTGTTTCCGAGCGTAAGCTCACGTGAGGCAACCACCGAGACACGTCCAACAGGCAACCAGGATCCAACGAGATGGGGAAATTTCGAGCGTTCGATTCCAATCATCTTCAGAAGTTTCCTGTGATAATCAATTCTCCCTGGATTCCTGTTATCCGTTATCCACGTGAGAACAATGCTGTCGTACGTACCTGTAAAATTTCCGGTGAGCCTGAAATTTATGTAATCCTTGGGTTCGAGAAACTTGAAAGTGGATCTGAAAATGTCAGGCTCCATATCTCTGAGATAGAGAATGTGTGAGATTGAATCTTTACCCGATTTTGTGGGCGCACCGCCTGTCAGTCTTATCCAGCGGTACAGCTTATCAAGCCGGTAACCGGATATTGAGGGAAAACCCGAGACGATCTCCCGGGTTACACTCTGACCGCGAGAATCAAGCCATATGATCGCATTTCTCAGGGGTGTACCCTCCCTATCAAGGGGAACAGTGCCAGAAAACTGGCCCACCACACCAACGGAGCCAATCGATTTCCATTGCCCGGGATTGCGTTCCATTATTCTGTGTGATGCTTCAACAATAGCATTCCACCAGTCTTCGGGTGACTGTTCAGCTCCACCTCCCCTAGTGTAGGTAACATCATAACTTGCGCTATCGCTATCTATCATCTTCAGATTACGATCGTAGAGGGCAATTTTTACAGAGGATGTCCCAAGGTCAATTCCCAGGCTGTTCTTCAACTGTACATCCACTCTACCAGTGTTTTCATAATTTCTCGCACCGCATCAGAAGGGAAAGTAGCTGCCATGCCGTAGATGGGTGCCATACCAGAATCCTCCTCCGTATTCTTTCTCGCTTCCACCACAGATTCTGAGAGATCCGCAAGAAATCTCTCAGCAACGCCTCTCATCGTATGTCTTATGGTAACTGCAAGATGAACGCCAGGAGGTCTGTGAAGACCGTTAAGATTCCATGATCTTCTTGCCATCAGATCCATAACCCTGTATATGTTCACCTCATCAGATGTGAAGGCTATCACAAAGGGACTCTCTCCCATGAGCTTCAGTCCAGCTATCTCTTTAACGCCTCTTCTTATTGCTGAAGCCGTTTCGAGTATCCTTCTTGCGTATTCGAGATAACCCGATTTCCCCATCTCGAGAAGTGCTGCCCATGCTGAAGCTATAACACCACCAGACCTGCTGCCTGCGAGAGTGGGAGAGAAGTAGATACCTCCGGGCCAGTCGCCCTTGACATAGAGCTGATGCTGAAATAGCTCAGAATTCCTGTAGAGAATAACGGAGGTACCCTTGGGAGCATAACCATACTTGTGAGTGTCCACAGATATCGATGTAACACCTTCAAGATTGAAATCAAATTCGGGAATGCCATAGCCCAATTTTTTTGCCCATGGAAGCAGGAAACCACCAAGGCATGCGTCAACGTGAAGCGGCACTCCTTTCTCAACAGCAACATCTGAGAGCTCTTTTAGAGGATCTATGACTCCATATGGAAAACCTGGCGCGGAACCCACAATGGCTATAGTATTCTCATTGATCTTTTCTTTGATTCTTTCAGGATCAGCCGAATAATCATCACGCAGTTCCGTCCAGACCGGTTTTATTCCAAAATAGTGACATGCCTTATCAAATGCAGCATGCGCTGATACCGGAAGGGCGATTTCCGGAGCGGTGATACCCCGCTCAGCCATTGCATAATCCCTGTACGTTTTCATGGCGAGGAGTATGCTTTCTGTCCCTCCAGACGTAACCGTGCCTCTTATCCGATCATCACCATGGAGCATGCTTCCCACCATTGAGACTATCTCATTTTCAAATTTCAGAGAACTGGGCCACACATCGGGATGAAGAGGGTTTACCTGTGACGCAATGGAATAAGCAAGATTCGTGAAATCTACATGATCTCTCTCTCCGTGGTACACCGCACCGGATACATAACCATCTCGCCATCGTTTGTCCTCAGCGGAGACCATTGACCGGACAAGTTCTAATATTTTTTCCCTGTCTAATCCTTTTTCAGGAAGGGATTTAAAACTCGAAAACTCCTCTGCGTATGGTTTGAATCGTCTTTCCATTTCCTTTATCATATCTTCCATTTCCACGTTTACCACCTCAAATAGCAGTTTCCCTCCCAATACCAACAGATGGGGTTATGATCAGCACAGGTATCAACAGTATGATGAACGCCAGGAGGGACAGGGAAATAATCCGGTTCCCCATGGGCTGAATGAGAAATCCCAGACCAATCATAACTAGACCACCACCATTTCCCGTCAGCATGAGGAGGTTCGTAACCTGCCCCTGATATTCAGGCGGTGTCGCTCTTTCACTCCACTCGACCAGTATGGGCAGGCCGGCCAGAAGAAAGAAACCCTCCACAGCAAAGGTCACTGTGGCCAACGAAAGGTTGTTGAAGAATCCGATGGATATCAGGGAGAGAAAACTGGTCACTATAATGATTGATATAACCATCCTCCTCTTGTTGTACTTGCTCGAAAACTGCGGAAGCACAGCAGCACCGAAGATCCCGGCGAGGGTCATAAGGGTCAGAATCCACGGAGCGTAATTTTCCAGATCATAACTCGTAAGCATTGGTTGTACCAGTGATTCGAGAGCATCAAACACCCCCATCCCGACGAACATCATAATCGCGAGTTTGTAGTGCAGGGATCTGTATCTATATTTACTCCGGGATTTAGCGAGGCTGACCTTCATGGTAGCTTTTCCAAGGGAAGAAAGTATCATAATAAGACCAACAATGCCAGGAATCGCCTCCACGAGAAGCATGGGATAGTATCCAGCCGTCATAAATATATAGGGACCTGCAGACGTGGCAGCAATGATACCGATGAATATTGACAGGCTTCCGATTGAAATTGCAAGAGGTCTTTCTCTCTCCTCAAAATAGTAAACCGCGATGATAGAAAGGCTGCCGAGGATAAGAGGTTGCCCGAGCGACGTTACAATCTGTGAAATTACCTGAAAAGAAAAATTATAAGGAAGGACAAGCCTCATAACACCACCAAAAGCGTTAAGAGAGGCCCCAACTGTTATGGCCGGAACAAAATTCCTGTCAAGCCATCTGGACATTGGAACCGCCAGGATAATGTAAGTGAGAGGAAAAACAAGGGACAGAATCACAACATTACCAACTGATGTGTGCATCAGCGGAGCGATAAGACTATCAACTGAGGCATAGGTTAACCACAGCATCTGTGACGTTGCAACGATAACCGCATAACCGGTGAGCACCACCCATCTGTTCATCAGTGAACCCCCACAACGCCCGATAAGATCTGAATTTCGTGGAAGAATTCAGGTGCAAATCCATTCCCCTCGGCAGATGATTTGAGAAACACATTAATTTTATATCATGGATATATAAAACATTTTTCATCAAACCGTTCAACTTTCTGGACAGTGGGCAGAAAACAAGGCTCTACTATAAACGAAATTCACCACTGACCCTGGGAAGCAACATCATGCTGATTCCGTTTTTGCAGAGTGTTACCTGTTATCTTCCGATCGGCACGTTCGAACTCTAAATATACGGACTCCGCATAACCGCAACATGGCCAGAGGCATAACTATGGGTTCATTTGCACTGGACGATGTTGACCGAAGAATCCTGAAGGAGATCATCAGAGAGGGAGGGGTGAATCTCAGTGACATTGCCAGTGCGATCGGAGTCTCAAAATCAACAGTGCACAACAGGCTCAAGAGAATGCGTGATAATAATTATCTGATGGGGTTTTTCCCCCTGATCAATTCAGCTTCGCTGAACAGGCAGGTCACAGCCATTAGCCTCATCAGGGCAAAACATGGACCGGGGTATGCTGAGGAACTTGGCAAAGAGATCGCCAGGATTAAGGGCACGTGGGGTGTTTACTTTGTTATGGGCCAGCAGGATTTTGTTGTTCTCATAAGGGCCCGTAGCAGAAACGAACTTTCGAGGATTGTGAACAGGCTTGCCAAACTCAAAGGCGTGGAAAGAAGTAACACCATAATGGTTCTGGACATCTTGAAGGAAGATCCCAGAGAGGCTATCCGCCTCGATTGATCTCCAGCAGGCAGTGAAACATGGTTCAGCCGGAAGTCCATTTCTGGGCGAAGCTACCCCGGTGAAACAATCCGGGTTCACTGCAAAATTTTTCTCAGGAAGCTCTGGGTATCCCTGAGATCAACAGGCTTCAACCAGTCCAGACGTTGTGTGACATTCACGCCTCAAGAGAAGCCTGAGATGCACAGATCCGCTCTCAGAACTGTAAAACCAGACCATAATGCTCTGGAATAAAACCATCTCATAGTGGAAGCTCGTTTCAGTAGCAGGTGAATGTATCACAGAAAGTTGACAGCATGCATAGGTAATACCACACTACAAGGCATGTTTTTTGTAAAGAGAATGTTCCGGGAGCGCAAGCGGACCGATCAGCTAGAACAACTATCTATGATTATTCTTCTATGATAAGACGCAATCCCTTCCAGGATACCTTAAAGCCTGCTCTTTGTAGGGAAGGTATAACAGGAAAACCCTTGAATTCGAGAAAATCTATCATTGCATCGGTGTCCGGAAACAGCTTCCTCAGGTGAGATAGGGATTTCTCGTCAATCTCTTTGTTGTTATTGTTAACCTGCTCCAGTTTCTCCCTTCTGGTTTTATGCGCAGAAGTGATAACCTTTCTACCCTTAGACTCGTAAGAGAGTAGTCTATCCCTGAGTGCGTACCAATCCACCCTATCTCTGAAACAGATGGTACCCGGGGGGCATTTTTCCTTTCCCTCCAGGAGGCAAACCGTGACACACTCATCCTGTTCCACCCCTGCCATTTTCAATGTGAGGATATCTTCCTGCAAATAACGTGGCCTGGTTACGATCACATATGTCTTTCTTCCGTCCAGAACTAACTCATAATCGGGGAATATGGTAACTCCGGATCGTTCAAGTGGATCCGGGCCATCGTGAACAAAAGAAGGAAGCTTCTCCATCTGCAATGGAGAGATTCCGGTGAATTCACGCACTGAGTCATCAATATGGTACCTGTAGTCCCTCTTTTCCCTCCCATCCCTGAGGGATACGATGGCATCGAGTTCCCACATGGCAAGGTGAAGGAGATACTTTACCAATAGTGCGAGACGGATACCGTATCTTTCACTGTGCTCCAGAACCGAGACAGGCCCACTCACCTTCAGAGTATGCAGATTCCCATTCTCAGTGTGGGAGTAAAGAAGCCCAAGAGATCTGATTTTCCTCACGAGTCTGCCGTAATTCTCTGATAGTGTTATCTGTATCCACTGGGATTTCATTATGACAGTCTCAATCTGCTCTGAATTGTATAGGTAGAGAAGCTGAGGGGGTGTGATGGCCGGCACTTTTCTCAGGATCAGGTTATCCTCGAGGTCAGCGTAAATTGCGTTTTCAATTTCCTCAACCGTGGTTCCCATCTTCTCTGCCACTTTCTTGAGAACACCTAACCGTTCTCCAACATTCACTGATGGTGATCTGGCAGTTCTGAAGATCTCCATTCTCACCTTCTCAGGATCAAGAGCTGAGGCTCTCTCAAGTGTGGAGAGACGGAATAAAAGGTATACAAGCCCTCTTATAACCTTTGGATTCTGCGACCTCAGTTCGAATTCCTTCAAACTGTTGAGTATCTCGGATCTTGTTC